>JARROG010000083.1:0-8141 GCA_037384185.1 Anaerolineales bacterium
AGGAGGTACATATGTTAATCCGGAACACGTATCTGGCAACTGATTTAACTAGCTATCAGTAAGTTATCAATTTTGTATCTCGGAATCGCTGGCAGCCATGGTGGAAGAGGAAGAGCCCGCAGAGCCCGAGGATGAGATTGTAGATATCCCCATTGAAGAGCTGGACCTCTCCGTGCGGGTGTTCAATTCGCTGAAACGGACCGGTATCACCACCGTCCGCGAGGTGATGGAATTAAATGCCAAAGGGGATGATGCCCTGCTTTCGATCCGGAATTTTGGTGTCAAGAGTCTCACCGAGCTGAAGGATAAACTGGAAGAGCACGGCTACCTCCTGGAAATCAATAGCGATCTGGAGTAAGAATTATGCGACACAAGGTAGCAGGAAAGAAACTCAGCCGGGATTCCGGCCATCGGGCAGCCCTGAGGCGAACTATGATCAAACAGCTATTTGAGAATGAACGCATCCAGACCACCCGTGGTAAAGCAGAGTTCATTCGGCAGCCTGCCGAGAAACTCATCACTCTGGCCAAACGTGCCCAGAATGATGATGAGGCCGGCCAGGTGCACGCCCGGAGAATAGCTGCTTCCCGGCTGGATAACGATAAGGAAATTGTCAGGAAATTATTTGATGAATTGGCTCCCCGCTACGCCAATCGTCCGGGCGGCTATACCCGCATGTTCAAGCTGCCTCCCCGGACCAGCGACGCCGCAGAAATGGTCGTCCTGGAGCTGGTGGAAGAGTAAAGAGCGAGGTGCTGCCGGCCGATGAGCGACCGCTTTCAGGTTCGCCTGGCATATGATGGTACGGATTTTTATGGATCGCAGTACCAGCCAGACAGAAGGACAGTCCAGGGGGAACTGCAGCGGGCGCTGAGTAAGATTGGCTGGCAGGGAAGTACGGTGTATTTCGCCGGCAGAACGGATGCTGGTGTGCATGCAGCAGGACAGGTGGTCGCCTTCGATTTGGAGTGGGGCCATTCTGTGGAGGAGTTAGCAAGGGCCTTCAACGCAGTTCATCCGCCTGATTTTGCGGCCAGGCAGGTTTTCAGGACAGAAAGCGATTTCCAACCCCGGTATGACGCCCTGTCCCGAGAATACCATTACCGGATCTTGAACAGTCCGATCCGGGATCCGCTCCAGGAGCGTTACTGCTGGAGAGTCTGGCCCAAATTGGATCTGCGGAGAATGAGGAGAGAAGCCCGCAGTCTGGTAGGCAGTCATGATTTTGCCGCCCTGGGCTCTCCCCACCAGCCGGAAGGCAGCACGATCCGTCAGATCGAGCGAGTTGGCTGGAAAAGAAAAAAGAATATGCTGGTCTTTGAGATCGTTGGCAATGCATTTCTTTACCATATGGTTCGGCGCATTGTCATGGCTCTGGTGCAAGCAGGCCAGGGAAATGGACCAGATACCGGGATTCAGAGCTATCTGGACCATCCGGAAGGACCCCCCGCCCAGGGATTGGCTCCAGCACAAGGCTTGACCCTGGTTGAGGTGAAATATCAGAATTGACCGCAGGTCGGTTCATTGAAAACTAGTGGAGTAGGTAATTGTGAAGAAGACATTTTATCCAAAAGCAGAAGATGTAACCCGAAAATGGGTTGTGGTAGACGCTGCAGGTCAGAACCTGGGGCGGCTTTCGACAATGATCTCCAAACTGATCATAGGTAAACACAAGCCGGAATACACTCCCGGGGTTGATGTGGGCGATTTTGTGATCGTCATCAATGCTGAGAAATTTGTGGTCACCGGTAAAAAAATGGATGATAAGTATTACTACCGGGAATCCAAGTACCAGGGCGGTTTGAAGAAAACTTCTCTCCGCAATCAGCTTGAGAAGCGGCCGGAATATATCATCGAGCATGCGGTCAGGGGAATGCTTCCCAAGACCCGACTCGGCCGGCGCTTGAATAAAAAGCTGAAAGTGTACGCTGGACCGGATCATCCCCACCAGGCTCAGCATCCTGTTCCGGTGGAGGAACTTTACCCCAACCTGTAAGATGGAAAGCTCGGCTTAATTCTGAGTGAATTAAGCCGGAGTGAGTAAGAGGAGCATTTATGGCACAATATTTTGAAGGCATCGGACGCCGGAAGACATCCACAGCTCGTGTGCGGATCACCAAAGGTTCCGGTTCATTCGTGATCAATGAGAAGACTCTGGATGAGTATTTCCCGACAGAACGCGATAATAAGGCAGTCACTGAACCGCTCGGTGTGCTGGGCGGCCAGGGCGACTACGACATCAGTGTGATGGTCAAGGGTGGGGGCGTTACCGGCCAGGCAGATTCTGTTCGCCTGGGATTAGCCAGAGCCATCCTGAAAATGGACCCCGAACTTCGCCTGGAACTCAGCCACGCTGGCTTTCTATCCCGTGACTCAAGGGAAAAGGAAAGGAAGAAACCAGGTCTCAAAGGCGCCCGCAAAGCCCCGACTTACACCAAGCGTTAATCTCTTTCCAATCCTGGAAGGGGCTACAATTTAGGATAACAATTCAGGACGGAGAGCACCCGGCAGATAGGTGTGTTCTCCGTTTTGCTGTATTCACTGGGAGCATATGCCATGGAAAACGACAAACATCAGCCCGCGATCATCATCCTCGGCCTGGGTCCTGGAGATCCCGCCCTGCTCACCCTGCGTGCTGCAGATGTGCTGCGGGAGGCCCGGGAAATCTACCTGCGTACATCTCACCACCCAACAGCAGCCGGTTTTCCTGAAAACCTCTCAGTGCATTCTTTTGACTGGATTTATGAGCAAGAGGCTGATTACCAGCAGGTCTACCAGCGCATCGCCGAGGAAGTGGTCAGCAGAGCCGGGGAAGGAGGCACAGTTGTCTATGCAGTTCCAGGCGATCCCTTCATAGCGGAAGCAACCCCTGCGCTGATCCTGGCCCTGGCCCGGGAGCGGGATCTGACGGTCGAGGTGATCCCGGGAGTGAGCTTTCTGGAACCGACTTTTTCAGGATTGGAAGTGGATCCGCTGCCGCACACCAGTGTGGTAGACGCTCTGGAGCTTACAGGAGCCCATTATCCGACTTTTCCTCCGGACCAACCGGCCCTGATCGCCCAGGTTTATTCCCGCCAGGTTGCTTCTGACCTCAAATTGACTTTGATGGCAGTTTATCCCGATGACCATCCCGTCCGAATGGTGCATGAAGCTGGAACGAATAAGTTGTCCATCGAGGAGCTTCCACTCTACCAGATCGACCGCAGCCCTCAGATCGGAGACCGCACTTCACTCTATCTGCCGCCGCTGGATCCGGGTTCAGGGATGGAATCTTTCCTGGAGATCATCGCCCACCTGCGCTCGCCGGAGGGCTGCCCTTGGGACCGCGAGCAGGACCACCAGACGCTGAGGCCGAATTTACTGGAGGAGACCTACGAAGCCCTGGAAGCCATTGATGCTGATGATGCGGATGCCATGCAGGAGGAGTTTGGAGATCTGCTGCTGCAGATCGTACTTCAATCCCAGATTGCCGCAGAATACGGGGAGTTCACTTTCAGTGATGTCGTGCGGGGGATCTATTTCAAGCTCATTCAGCGCCATCCCCACGTCTTTGGGGATATGGAGCTGGGAGAAGCCGACGCGGTGATCAAGAACTGGGAAAAAGTCAAAGCCCAGGAACGCCTTGAGAACGGAAAGTCGGACAAAGGTTCTCTGGGGGGCGTGCCCGGGACGCTGCCGGCCTTGACCCAGGCAGAAACCTATCAGAAACGAGCGGCCCGCCTGGGTTTTGACTGGACAGACCTGGCGGGGGTGCTTGCTAAATTGCCCGAAGAGGTCGGAGAGCTTCAGGAGGCTCTGGGGAAGAGCCGCCAGGCGGAAGAGATCGGTGATCTCTTGTTCACGGTGGTGAACATCGCCCGCTGGATGGATGTGGATGCGGAAAGCGCATTACGGGAAGCGAATCTACGCTTCAAAGACCGCTTTACCCAGATGGAAAAAGAAGCCCGCGCTGCTGGGCGCGAGCTTTCTGAATTCACTCTAGAAGAACTGGATGGGCTCTGGGAAAATTCGAAAAAAGAAGGGAAAAGTGAATAGCTAGCCCTCTTTTTTCGCTGTGCCGGTTTGGGATTGGATGAACAGCAGCCCAACCAGGAAGAAAGGAAGACCTTTGTAGAGGATGGCGATCAGCCGGGCTCCCTCATCGGAAAAGTAAACGAACAGGCTCAAAAGCACGCTGAGCACGGCGATGAATTTTCCAGCCAGCAGAGGCAGCCTCCAGGCCAGCAGCACTCCGATCGACAGTGAAGTGATCAGCAGGAAAAGAATTACCCCGGTGGAAGCCTGGTGATAGAGATGCATGAACCCCTTATCAACGATAGTTGATATCAGGTCATACATCCAGATAGCGCTGATCACCAGACCGGCGATGCGTGCTACCCAGTTCAATGTAGAATTTTGTTTCTCGTTTTCAACCATGTAAGTACCCAATTTGAATCGGAAGGTTCATTTTACAGGCCGCTGATGATGTCACCCAGGATCTTGCCGCCCATCCCCGCGGCGCCCTTGCTTTCTCCCACATTCTGGAAGTTGGCTGCAGAAGTGATGCGGTCCGCAAGCCGAGAAAGCGGCAGGCTCTGCAGGAAGACCTTGCCAGGTCCCGAGAGCTTGGCCAGGAATAGGCCTTCCCCACCGAACAGGGCGTTCGTGAACCCGCCGATGAACTCGATATCGTAGTCCACCGAAGGTGAAAAAGCTACCAGGCAGCCGGTGTCAACACTGAGGACCTCGCCCTCGGCCAGATCCTTTTCAATGATTGTTCCGCCAGCGTGGGCGAAGGCCAGTCCTTCTCCAACCAATCGCTGGAGGATGAAGCCTTCCCCGCCGAACAGACCGGCACCGATCTTTTTACTGAAGGCGATCTCAATTTCGATCCCTCTCGCTGCGCACAGGAAGGAATCCTTCTGGCAGATGAACTTGCCGCCCAGCGCGCTCAGGTCCAGGGGCACGATTTTGCCAGGATAAGGGGCTGCGAAGGCAACCCGCTTGAGGGTTGATGAAGTGTTCAGGAAGGTGGTGATGAAAAAGCTCTCGCCCGTGAAGATGCGCTGAACGCCTTTCATCAGGCCCCCGCCAGTGCCGGTCTGCATCTGGACCCCTTTTTCCATATACAACATCGTCCCTGCTTCGGCCCGGATGGCTTCCTGGGGGTCGAGCTGGATTTCGACCATTTGCAGGTCGTCGCCGTAAATCGTGTATTCTACTTCATCAACCATGGTGTTTTCCTCCCGGTTGTCAGTTAAACGGGGTTTACTCTGTGATTTTACTATACTATCCTTGTTGTTTCAGGCAGTTAAGAAATTTGAAATGTGGATAAGAAAAACCCCGAAGATTTCTTCGGGGTTGAAAGCTGGGGGCCAGGGATTCGAACCCCGACTTACGGTTCCAGAGACCGCTGTCCTACCGTTAGACGAGCCCCCACCAGCCCAAGCATTTTATCATTTCCAGGAAAGTTCGTCAATTGATCCAGCCCTGGAGCGGATTCTTCGCAACGCCCGACCGCGGTGATGGTAAAATTTGGTGATAAGTTAATGCGGCTGGGATTCTGATCCTGGCCAGCAAGGAGCAGTTATGGCAGACGAGAGGGAATCAACCGACTTCATCCGCGAAAAAATCAAGGAGCACCTGGCCTCGGGGCGCTTTGACCGGGTCCAGACCCGCTTTCCACCCGAACCCAACGGCTATCTGCATATCGGGCATGTCAAGGCTATCGCCATGGATTTTGGAGTGGCAGAGGATTTTGACGGTTTCTGCAGCCTGCGCTTCGACGACACCAATCCAGCCAAGGAAGAAACGGAATATGTCGACGCGATCATCAAGGACCTCCAGTGGCTTGGCTATGACTGGGGAGATCACCTGTATTATGCCTCCGATTATTTTGACCAGCTCTATGAATACGCCCTGCAGATGATCAAGGACGGCAAGGCATACGTGGATGATCTCAGCGCGGACCAGATCCGGGAGTACCGCGGCACACTGACAGAACCGGGGAAGGACAGCCCCTTCCGGGGGCGCTCAGTAGAGGAAAACCTGGAGCTGTTTGAGCGCATGCGGGCCGGAGAATTTCAGGACGGCGAGAAAGTGCTGCGGGCCAAGATCGATATGACCCATCCGAACATGAACATGCGGGATCCGGTAATGTACCGCATCCTGCATGAGACGCACCACCGCACGGGTGAAAAATGGTGCATTTACCCGATGTATGACTGGGCTCACGGCCAATCGGATTCTATCGAGGGAGTGACCCATTCGCTGTGCTCGATCGAGTTCAAGAACAACCGGATCCTGTATGATTGGTTCCTGGATCAGCTGGATATCTTCCATCCCCAGCAGATCGAATTCGCGCGCTTCAATATGACTTACACGGTGATGAGCAAGCGGAAACTGATCCAGATCGTGGAAGGCGGTTATGTGCGGGGTTGGGATGACCCGCGCATGATCACCCTAGCCGGCATGCGCCGGGCCGGGATCACGCCGGAAGCTATCCGGGGCTTCATCGAGCATGTCGGGGTGGGATTGTCGCCCAGCACCATCCAATACAGCAAATTCGACCATTTTGTGCGGGATGACCTCAACACAAGAGTTGACCGCGTCAATGGAGTCATCAATCCGCTGAAGTTGGTGCTGACTAATTATCCCGAGGGAAAGGTGGAGATGATGGAGTTCCCCAACCACCCGGATGATCCCTCGCGGGGTACCAGGGAAGTGCCTTTCAGCCGCGAACTGTATATCGAGCGGGAGGACTTCCAGGAAAAGCCCCATAAGAAATTCTGGCGCCTGGCGCCGGGAAGGGAAGTGCGCCTGCGCTACGGCTACCTGGTGACCTGCACGGAGGTGGTCAAGGATGACCAGGGCGAGGTGATTGAAGTGCATTGTGAGATCGATCCGGAGACCAAGGGCGGCAACGCTCCAGACGGCCGGCGTGTGAAGGGGACCCTGCATTGGGTTTACATCAATCCGGACTCGCTGCAGGTAATGGAAGGTGCCAAGGTGGAACCCAGCCTGGGAGAGGCAGAAGTGGGGGAGCGGTTCCAGTTCGAGCGGGTTGGCTACTTCGTGGTCGATCCGGATTCGACAGATCAGAAGCTGGTCTTCAACCGCACGATTGCCCTGCGGGACAGCTGGGCCAAGATCGAGAAACAGTTCGCCAGTAAATAGGAGGCCGGTACTCAGTTAATCAGTGATCAGAATTTAGACAGTACGAACGCCCCGGGAAAACATCCCGGGGTTTTTTTAAAATTATCCGTTTGTGATCACCAGGTTAGTAAGCCAGTCTCTGGCTGCTGATATCCAAATCTACTGATAACTGACTACTGATAACTGAACACTGATTTCTGATTGCTGATTTTATAGCTTTTGTTCCAGTCGACTTGGTGCAATATGAATAGTTCTTGCGGCGCAGGACCTCCCGGGTCTGCTGGAGGAGCTTTTTCTCGCTCATTTTTCCCCCTTGGGAGCTGAAGCATATGCTATACTGCGATTATAGTCGGGAGAATAGCTGGTCTGAAAGCACCCGAATGATTTCTAAATGATAACGCCTAAGTCCTTGTCGCGCAGCTGGACGATAATTAACGCTAGAATGAAGCAAAAAATATCTATCATGCTAAAACTAAGTAAAGATCAAATTAGAAAATGTCAGGGCGTGGCTGTAACCCCTCATCCACCTGATCCAAAGTCAAAACTTAGTATCTCTGACCTCTTTTCAAACGAGCAATACCCGATAAATGGGTTAAGGCATCCCTTGGAAAACAATACGGATGGCTGGTGTATTTGGTCAGGCGATGTTTTTTCTCGAGCAAAGTATTTTATCAAACCAATAAATACATTTCATATGAATGAACATTGCCCAGAAATACTAAAAATCCTTGAGCTTCCCACCGTTTGGAGATTCTTATATACGCCTGATTATGCGGACATTTGGTTTGATGCGAACCTATCAAATATTTAATTGCGCTGATCCTAATCCCTGCTCCATCTGACACATCGATTACCCCTTCGACTTCGCTCAGGGTCCGCTCAGATAAGGAATGGAAGATTAAAATGATCTAGTGATCATTTTTATAACTTTTAATCACCTTATCATTGAATAGGAGGAACAAAAATGGCAAATCCACTTGATGCAATAACAGCAATTCACAACGCTT
>JARROG010000084.1:0-24765 GCA_037384185.1 Anaerolineales bacterium
TACGCCCCGACATTCCCATCATCCTCTGTACCGGTGACAGCGACACCATCGACAAAGAACGAGCTGCGCAGCTGGGCATTCAGGCGTTTGTCCTGAAACCGGTTCGCATGGCTGACCTCACACGAACCGTTCGAACCGTCCTGGATCGCGCCGGAACGGCAAAAAAACACGCACCATTTGTCGACAAATTCGAGTGAACCTTCTCAATCGAAAGCGAATCTCAAATAAGCTGACATCGCCTCCTCTTCCCATGACCTGGTACGGTTCCGAATAGTCACCCTCAAAGGAAGCATCAGCCCGGCAGTCTTTCAAGCTGCGCTGAATAAAGTGATAGACAGAGAGATCACACCCTGGCGGGCCGTCGACATCCTGCTGGAAGGAGGGGAAAAATGATCATTGGCGACCAGATCCGTTTGCGGGCGATCGAAAAGGCCGATTTGCCATATTTCGTCAGTTGGCTGAACGACCCTGAGGTCAAACAGGGACTGGCGATCAACCGCCCGCTCTCGCTGGCAGAGGAAGAAAATTGGTTCCAGAAAGTCCTGGAGAGCCCGCCTGAGCAGCGCCCGCTGGCAATCGAGATCCAGCCCGACCCGGAGAGCGGTGAATGGATCTTTGTCGGCAACTGTGGTCTGGTCAAGGTCGATTGGGGAAACCGCTCAGCCGAAGTGGGCATTCATATCGGCGAGAAGAAATATTGGAATCAAGGATTCGGCACAAGAGCTATGCGGCTGATGTGCCGACATGTCTTCGATGACCTCAACCTTAATCGCTTATGGCTCCAGGTCTTCGAGACCAACCCCCGGGCGTTCCGGGCCTATGAAAAAGCCGGCTTTGTCAATGAGGGCAGGCTGAGGCAGGCTCAGTATCTCGAGGGCAGATATGTGGACGTGCTGATCATGAGCATACTGCGATCCGAATGGCGCGAACAAAATGAAAGGAAGGGATAATGTCACACATGATAAATGAAAATCTGGGCATGTATGGCGACATCAAGCTTTTCGCAGGAACGGCGATCCCTGAAGTCGCCAAAGGAATAGCAGATTACCTGCATATCCCTATCAGCGGCAGGGATATCATCGAGTTTCCCAACGAGAATATCTGGGTTCGGCTGCAAAACAGCGTCAGGGGTCAGGATGTCTATCTGGTTCAGAACACATCGCGGCCGGTGCACCGCAATCTGATGGAGCTGCTGATCACCCTGCAAACTCTGCGCCTGGATTCTGCAGGCAGGGTCACTGCCGTGATCCCCTACCTCAGCTATACACGCTCGGATAAAAAGGACAAACCCCGGGTGCCGATCACTGCCAGATTGATCGCGGATATGATCGAGATTGCGGGAGCTGACCGCTACATGACCATGGACATGCACGCTGGGCAAATCCAGGGCTTCTTTTCCATACCAGGCGATGTGCTCACTGCCTATCACATACTCAAGGATAGATTGAATGAGCTGCTGCCAGGAATGAAAGACCCGGTTGTGCTGACAGTCGACCTGGGATTCGCAAAAAAGGGCCGTAACCTGGCAGCCGAACTGGAGGTGCCGATCGCTTTCATCGAAAAGAGGCGCCAATCCAAGACCAATTCTGCCGAAGCCCTGTCCTTGATCGGCAACACAGAGGATCGGGACGTGATCATTGTTGACGACGAGGTGGATACCGGAGGATCGATGGCAGAAGCTGCCCACCTGGCCCATCAAAATGGAGCCCGGGGAATCTATTCCGTTTTCGTCCATCCTGTATTCTCATACCCTGCCGTAAAGCAGCTGGCTGAATCACCGATCACTCATCTGGTGACCACCAACACCATCCCTATTTCGAAAGAAGACCTGAAGACCCTCAAGAAGAACCGCCAGGTAGACATTCTGGACATCTCTCCCCTGCTTGGAGAAGTCATCCGCAGAGCCCATGAAGGGCGCAGCGTGGGTGAGATGTTTGATGAGTAGCACATATGCCTGAACTTCCCGAGGTTGAAACCTTCCGCCGATTCCTTCTCCAGGGAGTGTCTGGATCCCCCTCCATACTGGGCAAAAGGATCGAAAACGCCGAAGTGCTATGGGAAGGTTCTCTGGCCTTTCCTGCACCAGACCAATTTCGGGACCAGATCGAGGGACAATTTGTCACCGGGGTCAGCCGCCGCGGTAAGAACCTGCTGGTCTCGCTCTCAGATCAGACCCTGATCATCCACCTCCGGATGAGCGGAGAACTGGTTGTAGAGGAGAAAACCAACCCCAAAGGAAAACATTACCGGATCATTCTCAACTTCAGCGACCAATACAGGCTGGCGTTCAACAATATCCGCAAGTTTGGACGGATCTGGCTGACAGCAGATCCGGAATCAGTCGTCGGCCATCTGGGACCAGAACCACTCGCTGAGGATTTCACGGCCCAAAGACTCTATAAACTGCTTCACAGCCGGAACCGCCAGCTCAAGTACTTCTTGCTGGATCAAACCGTGATTGCCGGGATGGGAAATATTTACACCGATGAGACCCTTTACCGCGCCAGACTGCACCCTGCCCGGATTTCATCCACACTGAGCGAAGCCGAGAGCAAGCTGCTTTGGAAAAGCATGCGTGAAGTCCTCAAGGAAGGCATTCAAAACCACGGTTCAAGTATTGATTGGATGTACAAAGGGGGGGATTACCAGAAATATCTCTCGGTGTATAATTTAGAAGGAAAGCTTTGCCAACGATGTAAGACACCGATCAAGCGCATCAAGATCGCCCAGCGAAGCACTTATTATTGTCCCAGCTGTCAGATGCTTCCTGAATGAGAAGGAGTTCCTATGCAAACAGCCCTGTTGGCCTTCATTGTAGTTTTTGCCCTGGCAATTGGCTTTTTCCTGGGTCTATTTCTTCTATCCCTGGACGTGCCATTCTTGAAGAAGCTGTTCCAGAGGGATGATTCCGATGACTTGAAGCCGGATTTCCCGCCAGCCGCTTCGGGAAGCTCTCCTCAATCACCTCCCGAAATCAAGAAACCTTCACCGGATTCCCAGCTGCTTTTAAAGGTCTGGAAGTCCGAGGGAAAAGCTCCTATTTATGAATTTAAGGGAGTAAATGTCGAGAAAGAGAAACTACCCGTAGAACTGCTCAACATCATCACGATCCAGGAAGTAAGCTCCCCTCAACCCGAACCCCAACCTATCCCCCAGCCAGAAGTTACCGAAGCCGCAAAGGCCCCTGAGCCCTCTCCTGAACTTGAAGAGGAAGAAGAGGTGGAAATCAAGATGCTCAGCGTGGTGGATGAAGTGAACGAAATCCTGCAGCGCAAACTTCACGGCTCACCGCTGGCCGGAAAAGGCATCCATTTGATGGAGAACTACAACAAGGAGATCCGGTTCTGGGTAGGCCTGGAATCCTACAACGATGTTAGTGAAATTCCAGATCCGGAAATCAGGCGGATGATCAATGAGGCCGTCAAAGAATGGGAGCAAAGCCGGATTTGAGCATTAATCCGGTAAAATCAATTTCCGCATAAATTCCGCTTCAACAGCATCTGCGAGTTTTTCTCTCAAAGCCTGGGGCAGGAATGCTCCCTGGGCAGCTGCTTTTACACGTGTACCGATCACATCCATTGATATCCCCAGGTCTTTGTGAATGGTTTGATACTCGCTGGAGAGGGTGATCCGGGAAATGCTCGGGTCATCGGTGTTGATCGATACATTCAACCCGCCGTTGATCATTTTTAAGATCGGATGATTGGAGATATTGTCCACAACACCTGAATGATGATTGCTGGTCACACAGACTTCGAAGAGAGTCCCGCGCTCACGGGCCAAGCTGAACACATCGGGATCCTCCAGCACGCGGATTCCATGCCCAATCCTTTCCGCATTGAACTCCTCAATTGCCTGGCGCACATTCTCGGGTCCGCCCCATTCCCCAGCATGGATGGTGATATGCAATCCACTCTGCTGTGCTTCAGTAAACATCCCCAGGAAAGGATCTGCTGGGTATTCCACTTCGTTGCCTGCCAGATCAATTCCCACAACGCCCTGATCTTTTCTTTCCAGGGCAATATCGATCGCTTCCCGGGCCAGCTCCAAACTTTCGTGCCGGTTAATGCTGACGATCAACCGAACCATGACCTGGAATTCTTCTGCTGCTTCTTGAACGCTTTCCAGGACCCAATCTGCAACCTGAGCCATCGGAAAACCTTCCGCTCGGCTGAGAGCTGCTGGAGTGAAACGTAATTCTAAATAACGGATATTGTCGCTGGCAGCGTCCGCAACGGCTTCCCGACTGACGCGTTTAATGATTTCCGGTGATTTATAGAAAAGGCGTAAAGTGCCAAATTTTGACAGGAAATTCTCGAAGGAATAATCTTCCCACTGCTCCACCTGGACCAGGGGGCGGAGGTATCCGGTATTTTTGACATCCATCTCATGCGCCCGGACAATCTCCATCATGGTAGGGACCCTTAAAGAGCCCTCCAGATGGCGGTGCAGTTCCACTTTGGGTAGCACCTGATAGAAATCTGCAACTTCCGGTAGAGATTGATCTGCCATTGAAAGTCCGCTCATCCAGCCTGTTTCATTTACTCAATTTTACCTGATAAATCTCTCCAATAACGAACCGGACTGCCCTGTTAATGAGTTGCAGTCCGGTTGATAGTTCTCATTCATTATTCATGCGGCTTTCTTAGGTTTGACCCATCAGGTATTTTCAACTCCTGCCTGTATGCGATCCAGGTTCCTGGGTTGGAAGGTGAACATCCGGTTCACCACACCAAGCCGCATGTCCGCCATCAGGCGCTGGAACATCTCGAAACCCCGGGTCTTATACTGCACGAGAGGGTCTCGTTGGGCATAAGCTTCTAGACCAATCGCCACTCGGAGAGCCTCCATCTCTGTCAGGTATTCCACCCATAACTCAGATATCACACGTAGAAACAGGTCCCGGTAAATATTGCTGAGCACTGATCTTCCCATCAGATCCTGCTCCTTGGATTCCAAATCAGGAGGCAAATCTCCGATGTCAAGATCGGCATCTGCGATCTGCTCCTGGGGATAGGACATCAGCAATTCGGCGGCATAGAAAGGATAGCGTATGCGTTGAGTTCGCAGCCAGATGCGCTTGTGGCTCTTCTTATCAAAGGCCGCCTGGCGCCCTTCTGCCATCAATCCCAGGATCTTCACCAGATCGGATTCAGTGAGGCGATCTCCTTCAACATCCTTCAAACCTACCTGGATGCTTTTAATAACAAGAGCTTCCTCAGGATCTGAGAAATAGCGCTCTTTGCGTTCTTTAAACTGCTCCTCAATCAAATTCAAGATCCACTCTGGAGCTGATTCCCAATCCAGGTCGGCAAGCTGATCGTCCTCCACCTCTAAAGAAGACCCCAGCAGACGCTCCGCAGCGCCAATGAGCCTTCTCAATTCCAGGCTTTGGAGCTGGGTTTCGATCTGGCTGCTCAACTCTTCCACCAGTTCAGGACTGGCTCCATCGGTCAGCTCCCGGATCTGCTGGGGATTAAGCTCTAACCTGGTCCTGGTCAATTCCCGCAGCTCCCCAAAAACCTCCTGGGGATTGAGCGGTTCATCCCGGCCGAAAGTAAGACCTTCCAGGAACGTATCCAATGTGTCAAGGCGAACATCAAGCTGATCCTGATAGCGGAATTGGCGCTCCTCAGCGATCCGGTCAACTGCTTCCATGGCATAGGCTTGTTCTGAATCGAGGACCTTTTCACCCAGATCTTTCAAGACAGGGACAATTCCGGAAACCTTCAGGTCGGGATAGCGCTTTTTAATCTCATTGATCAACAGCTTAATGGTAAAGGACGGCACCCTGCGGTCAGAGAACGTCAGGGTAGGCTGGATCTGGGTCACCCAGGCGAGCTTCCAACAGGTCGGATTTGACAAATACCCGGTCCCGCTGTTGGTAGATTTTCTCGCGCTGGGTGTTGAGAACGTCATCATATTCCAGCAAATGCTTACGGACGTCAAAATTCGCACCTTCAACCCGATTCTGGGATTGTTCAACAACCCTGTCTACCAGGGGATTGGTGATCGGCATGGATTCGTCCACCTGCAGGCGGTTCATCAAGCCTTCCATCTGCTGTCCTCCGAATCGAGCCATAAGCTCATCCTCGAGGGAGAGATAGAACCGGGAAGAGCCGGGATCTCCCTGACGGGCGGCGCGGCCTCGCAGCTGGTTATCGATCCGGCGAGCTTCGTGACGCTCAGAACCAACCACGTGCAAGCCGCCCAAGGCCTTGACACGTACCTTGTCCTGCATATGCTGCAGGAAGTAGTGGATCTCAGTATCATAGATACCGTAGTCATCCTCATCCATCTCGCGCAGGATCTCTTCCTGCTCAGTCATCGGCAGATCATAGGGATCCTCAATACCAGATCTGGACAGCACCCGAACCACATCACTGGTGATCTCTTCAGCCAACTCCCCACCCAGTTTGATATCCACACCACGGCCAGCCATACTGGTTGCGATGGTGACCGCGCCAAAAGCACCTGCCCCTGCGATGATCTGACTTTCCTCGGTATGTTTGCGGGCATTGAGAACGTTATGTTCAACACCGCGCTTCACAACTTCTAGCAGCCGCTCCTGATGGGTTGAATCCAGCTGGAGGATATCCAGCATCAGCTGCAGATTCTGGGGGTCATTGACGTTAAGGGTCAAATCCAGGTCAAGTTCCTTGACCAGATTGCGGAGCGTCCCCATTTTCAACTGATCCAGGGGAGCGATCAACGGGCTCAGTTCAGGGATCCGCCTCCCATCAGAAAAACGGTCATGCTTGCGCAGCCAGCTTTCCCGGATCATCAGCGTATAGAGCAAGGTCCGGATGGCAGGTCCTTCCAGCCTGCTGGAAAGCTGCTCAGAGTTTTCCACTGAGGTCGTCCCGACCAGCAGCGGTCTGCCCATCACGTGATAGGTCAGGATCTCTTCAGTGATGGCTCGCAGTTTGGCTTCCTCGCTGAGATAGATCAAATCGGAATAATCCTTCCTCTTCCAGTACAGCGGATCCTCCTGCTGATCATCTTTATCCGCATAATAGGTATATTCAAAATTGCTGTCTGGCTCTTTGGCTTTAAGGGTGATCAAGGAGGTATCGTCCTGAGCCGCAACGTAGTCCAGATTGGTAGGAATGGCAATGGGATCCAGATTGTAGATCTCATTGAACTCTTCGGATTCAGTAACCGCGGTCCCGGTCATGCCGGACAACTTCTCATACATCCGGAAGTAGTTCTGGATGGTGATGGTAGCGTAGGTGACATTCTCGCTCTGTACCTTGACATTCTCTTTTGCTTCCACTGCCTGGTGCAAACCATCTGACCAGCGGCGTCCAGGCATCAACCGTCCTGTGAACTCATCGATGATAATCACCTTCCCGGCCTGGACCAGGTAATCCTTGTTCTTCTTGAAGATATACTCTGCCCGCAGTGCCTGTTCCAGATATCCCAGCAGCCGGGCTTGTTCAGGAGTAATGGCTTCGGGATTATCCGGATCGCCAAGGGGCTGACCCAACAGCTCTTCCACGTGCATTTCGCCCAGCGGCGTGAGGGTGATATTGCGGTCCCGGATGCTGATCTCATAATCCTCAGGCTTGAGCTTTTTGACAATGGCAGCCATCCGGCGGTACCATTCCGGATCGTCATGAGAAGGTCCGGAAATGATCAGCGGCGTCCGGGCCTCATCGATCAAGACATTGTCGACCTCATCGATGATGGCATAATAGTGTCCGCGCTGCACCCGGTCTTCCAGCTGCATGGTCATGTTGTCACGCAGGTAATCAAAGCCGAATTCATTGTTCGTGCCGTAAAGAATATCGGCTTGATAGGCTTCTTTCCGGAGCACCATATCAAGCTGATTGCGGTCTTCCTGAGGATTCTTATTTTCAAGATTGACCAAAAAAGCCTTCTTACCATGTTCGGTGCGGGCTGCCATTTGCAGCACGCCGACACTTAACCCCAAGAAATTATAGATGGGGGCCATCCAGCGGGCATCTCTGCGGGCCAGATAATCGTTAACCGTCACCAGATGCACCCCTCTGCCGACCGGCTGTCCTCCCAGCGGGATAAATTTCCAGCTGGTCGGATCTTCCCCCCAGGCATTCCGGGCTTTCTTGATCCAGGCATCTGAGAGGGCCAGACTGTTCAAATACAGCGGCAGGGTGGCAGCCAAGGTTTTCCCTTCGCCTGTGCGCATTTCTGCCACAAAGCCGCGGTGCATGGCAATGCCCCCGATCATTTGCACATCGTAATGCCGCTGCCCGATAGTTCGTTTTCCGGCTTCACGGACTGCCGCATAAGCTTCGGGAAGAATGTCATCCAGCGTCTCTCCACCCGCCAGCCGCCTGCGGAATTGGTCTGTTTTGGCTTTCAGCTCTTCAGGTTCCAAAGACTCGTAGTCTGCTTCCATGGCATTGATGAATGCCACTTCCTCGGATAGTTCCTGAAGAATCTTCTGGTGGGGGTCTCCCCCTACTAAACGGACAATTTTCTGTAACATCAGTTCACCTTGTGAGTGTGCAAGCCGGCAGCGAACGCTGCCGGGAAGTGTTTCAATTTCTGGAGCGATTATAGCATAACGATATATGCAAAATCTTAGAAGCCAGGCAGGTAATCTGCAATGGGAATCACTGGCGGCGGATGTTATAATCCAAAATTGTGAACATCCTTCCTGAATCCCCAGCTCCCATCACAGCTAACCGCCAAATTGCCCGCGCTGCCGGTCTGGTCACGACGGCTTTTATTCTCAGCAATATCGCCGGGCTGATCCGCCAGATCCTGGTCGCGAATGCCTTTGGCACAACAGCTCCCATGGAAGCCTTCAATGCCGCCAACCGGATCTCCGAAACGCTGTTCAACCTGGTCGCTGGGGGAGCATTGGGCTCTGCTTTTATCCCCATGTTTACCAGCTTGCTGGCCAGGGAAAAGCGCGGGGAAGCCTGGAAACTGGCCTCCTCGATCTTCAACATCATTCTGATCGTACTCACGACCCTGGCTGGCCTGGCCGCTGTCTTCGCGCCTCAGTTAGTGCGTTATGTGATCGCACCAGGATTTGCAGTTACTCGAACAGACCGCCTCAAAGCGGCCGTGGGAATGATCTTCGGTGTGGTGGTGCTTTCCCCTTCCCTGGGCATCTTTGGACTGGCCTGGGGTGTACTGATCGGAGCCGCGCTTCACCTCATCCTCCAGCTTCCACTGCTTTTCAAACAAGGTGCGCGCTATGTTGCCAGTTTGGGGCTGGGATCTGCAGATGTACGGGAGGTAGCCCGGTTGATGGGACCCCGGTTACTCGGAGTTGCCGTTGTCCAGCTGAATTTTTGGATCAATGTTCGCCTGGCTTCCCAACAGCCGGAAGGTAGCGTCACTGCCATCCTGTTCGCTTTTACACTGATGCTCATGCCGCAAGCAGCCATCGCCCAGTCGATCGCTACCGCTGCCCTGCCCACTTTTTCGATGCAGGTTGCCAGAAATGAGCTGACCGAAATGAGGGCAAGCCTGGCAGCTTCTCTGCGGGGCATTCTGCTGCTCTCAATACCGGCCAGCCTTGGGTTAATGCTGTTGAATTATTCCATTGTGCAGTTGATCTATCAGCGGGGGGAATTCACTGCCTACTCGACCCGATTGGTAAGCTGGGCCCTGCTCTGGTACGCTGCTGGCCTGGTGGGACATGCGATGGTGGAGATCCTCTCCAGGGCTTTTTACGCTCTGCACGACACCAGGACGCCAGTGCTGATCGGCATCACCGCTATGTCGCTCAATGTGGCTTTCAGCTACGGGTTTTCTGCTCTGTTCAGGGGCCTGGGCTGGCTGCCCCACGGCGGCCTGGCCCTGGCCAATACCCTGGCCACCGCCCTGGAAATGGTCGGCCTGCTGCTGATCATGCGCAAACGACTGTCCGGTCTCAACGGCAGCTCTATCCAGAAAGCCCTGCTGGCAGCCCTGGGATCTGGAGCCGCCATGTCTGCCACAATCCTGGGCTGGAAGGCGGCAGCTGCCAGCCTATCCAACGCGGTCTTTGCCCTGGGCGGCATTCTGATCGGCATTCTGGTGTACGGAACAGGACTGTGGCTTCTCAGGAATAAAGAGTTGAGGTCATTGGTGGGTGCGCTGAGGTCCCGATTGGCGAATCAGTGATCGATCCCAGTATCAAGGACTGACCAATACTTCCACACTAGAGAGGGACTGGATCCCAGAGAATTGACCGTCTCTGGCGATCACCTGAACGCGGATCCAGGATGACGATCCAACCTGGAAAGGGATTTCTCCCTGAAAAGGGCGATAGCCTTTCCCCAGATCCTCCTCGGGGACTTCAAGAACGGCTGAGCCCACCTGGTTTCCGTCCCGGTTGACGCACTCTACCAGCAGTTCCCCGCCCGGGGCAATCCGGGTCACTCCCTGAATGGTCAGCTGGTTTCCCTGGATCAGGGTACTGGAAATCGGCTGCTGAATGATCGTATCAGCGAAGAGATCCTGAATAGCTTTGATCTCTACCTCTCCCTGGGAAAGCAGTACGATATCCGTAGTTGCCATCGAGGAAATCCGGCCATAGGGATCCACTGCACTGATCTCCAGACGGACGGTCTCCGCGGATTTGTCACTCTTGAATGCAAGGGTCAACAGCACATGGGAATCTTGAGCCTGATCCTCCGTTCTGGAAATCGTTTCCCGGTTGATCAATCTACCGTCATCGCCGTAGAGAGAAACCTGGTAAACCAAATCCTCCCCACGATCATTGCGAGGTGGGACCAGATAGAGGTGCAGGTCGAAAGGCGACAACACCCGGGATAACCGTCCCGGGCTGATGATCTGGATCTCAGCCTGCGGCAGGAGATCGGGGACTTTGATCGGTTCCGGAGTCCCGAGCACGATATCCAGGGTGGCGGTAGGTGGGTCCAGGGGTGTCGCGGTGATTTCAGGCGTACCGCTCGGCTCAGGCGTCAGGCTGGGCGCATCTGGATCCACTGTGGACGTAGGCGGCAAGGTCACTTGGCCGCTATCAACCAGGGCTTGGGCTGTCAGCTCAATCACTGTGGGCAGCACATTTTCCGGGATGAGAGTCGGTAGGGGAGCTCCGGCCAGACCAGCACAGCCAGCTGCCAAAAAGGGGATGAGAAAGAGACATGCTAACAACCTGCGGAAAGTCATTCGCGGGATAATTATCGCTCCGTTCTAGGAAAAGAACTATCTTTCAAATTCTGCGATCACAGAATAGAGCCGGTCCAGGGCAACTGGCTTTTCCAGGAACAACTCGGCACCAGACTGAAGCACATCATCAACCTGGCTGCTTCCTTCAGGCATAGCGGAAAGGATAATCACCGGTGTCTTTCTGGTTTGATCATCAGCTTGAATCTTTTGAAGCAGCTCAAAGCCAGAGACTCCCGGGATGTTGAGATCCACAAAGATCAGGTCATAAGTATTATTCTTGATCAGATCCCAACCTTCCAGAGCACTGGAGGCGATATCCGCCTGATGGTTGGCAAGTGATACAGCTTTCACGTACATTGCCAAAGAATCTGTGTCATCGTCAACAAATAAAATCTGTCCCACTGGTCCTCACTTGTAGAGAATAATATTCCCCGCCTGGGCAAGGTCCAAGCCTGCAATTTTATAGGCCGTAGATCGCACCAAATTTGGTGTTGAGATACTCCAGGTAAGGGCCAGGGGAAATAGTCGTTCCCACCACCCGTTTGACCAGTTCCTGGGGTTTGAACTTGGAACCATGCTGATGAACATGCTCGCGGAGCCAGGCCAGCAGTTCTGAGAAATCTCCACCTTGAATTTGGCTGGAAAGACCGGGAAGATCTTGATTGATCTTTTCCCAAAGCTGGTTGGCTACCAGATTCCCAAGAGAATAGGTGGGGAAATAACCCAGGATCCCGCTGGACCAATGCACGTCCTGGAGAACGCCGTCGGCATCATTTGGGGGAACGATCCCCAAATAGTCATTCATTCGATCATTCCAGGCCGTAGGGAGATCGGCAACTTTTAAATCTCCCTCCATCAAGGCGATCTCCAGTTCCAGTCGGAGCATGATATGCAGATTATAAGTAGCTTCATCCGCTTCTACCCGGATCAGAGAAGGTTCAACCTTATTGATCCCTTTATAAAAAGTATCCAGATCCACGTTGCCCAACTGGGTTGGAAAGATTTCCTGCAGTCTGGGGTAAAAATGGATCCAGAAATCATAGGATCTTCCCAGCAGATTTTCGTACATGCGCGATTGGGATTCGTGGATTGCCAGGGAAGCGCCTCCACCTAACGGGGTCCGATCCAGCCGGCGGGCTACTCCCTGTTCGTAAATCGCATGACCAGCTTCGTGCAGAGTGCCAAATAAAGCGGTATTCAGGAAGTTCTCGTCGACCCTGGTAGTGATCCGGACGTCACCCAGGCCAAAATTCGTCGTAAAGGGGTGGGCTGCTTTGTCCTGGCGGCCGTGTTTCCAATCATATCCGTATTTGGTGATAGCTTCCTCTCCAAATGCCCACTGCTTGTCACCATCGTAGTGGAGATGAAGGAAGCTGTCATCTACCTGGTCCGCATCCGCGATAGCCTGTAAAAGCTCTACCTGTTTTGGACGCAGCTTAGAAAAGATCTTCTGAACAGCATCTGTCTTCATACCTGGTTCAAAATCGTCCAGCAGCGGATCGTAAACATGGTCATATGGTGCGAAGAAATCAGCATATTGGCGCCGCAACTCAACAATCTTTTCCAGATGGGGTTGAAAATGTGAAAAGTCGTTATTGGCCCGGGCTTCTTCCCAGGCCCCGTGAGCCATCACGGTCACCCGTGAGAACTCCTCCACAAATTCACTGGGAACTTTGACGGATTTTTGATATTCGCGATCTGTCACCTCGATCAAGCAAGCATCATCAGAATCGCTGTCAAGGGTCTCGGCGTAGGGCTTTAGTTCTTCCAGAAGAGATCCCACATCCTCGGAGACAAATTTGGAGTGCGCCAGACTGCTCAGTGTGCCGATCTGGTAGCTGCGGTTCTCGACCCCGCCGGAAGGCATGTAGGTCTGTTGATCCCAGTCCAACAACGCTGTGGCGGCATGAAGATCAGCCACCACGCCCAGAATTCTTTTCAATTGGTCTATTTTCTCTTGCATCTTCGCTCTCCAATTACAGGTAGTTAACTGTCAGTTCTCAGCTGAAACAAAATGGTT
The DNA here is from genome assembly GCA_037384185.1 of Anaerolineales bacterium. Classification (GTDB taxonomy): domain Bacteria; phylum Chloroflexota; class Anaerolineae; order Anaerolineales; family UBA11858; genus B10-G9. The sequence goes on from JARROG010000084.1 coordinate 13,139, forward strand.
TCTGGCCGAAATCCTGGAATGTGCCCTAACCGGCAAATATCCACAGTACAGCCGGTGGAATTTCAATTTCACCCATGTATCATACCACGACTTATCCCCAAGAGATTGAGGTGAAAAGCATTGAAAAATGGCATATTTCTGTCCCTCATCATCGTTAATCATTTCTCCTCTCAAGAGTCTCTTGGAGGATCCAATCCAGGTAGCCGCGCTCTCCACCAATGATTGGCAGAGCGATGATCTCGGGCAGCTGGTAGGGATGCAGTTCCCGGATTGCAGGAATCAATTCCCCGCTGACCAGACTCAGGCGCGTTTTGATCAACAACAGCAGCTCCGAATCCCTTTGGATTTCTCCCTGCCAGTGGTAGAGGGAAATTAAGCCAGGAGAGATGTTCACGCAGGCAGCCAATTTTCTCTCCAACAGCCTGTTGGCAATCTCTTCCCCGGTTTCCAGATCCGGGACAGTGACCAAAACCACAACTCGCTGTTCCCTGTTTTCCATATTCCCTCCCATCCGGTTCAATGACCGGAATCTCATTTTGGGAATGATCTACCTGGCCGCTCCACCCCAGCGGCCAAAGGACAGCGAATAGAGCAGGAAATCAGCTGTGTTTCCCAGCAGGTTACCCATTCTGATCAGTCGCAAAGCGATATCGATTTCCCGGGCAGTCTGCTCGCCATATACTTCCCGAATCTGGTTTTCGAACTCTGGATCGGGATTGGCGTCCGCTTCTGCCCAGTGCTGGGCATAGCAGACAGCCAGCTTCTGGTATTCTGGCACACCCTCAGGAATATTTCCCTGCAGGTAAAGACTAATCTCCTCCTGTGAGATGCCGACCTGTCTGGCCTGTCCAACGTGAAAAGTACGGCAGTAGCGGCACTGGTTGACTTCGGTAACTGCCAGCATCAGCCGCTCCCGAAAATCCGCGGGCAGGCGATGGGAGCTCATCGCTTCCCTGATCTGATCGCGGCGGGAAAGCAGATATCTGAGGTCCCTAATAAATGGTTTCAAGCCCGTGTAATATCGGCGTTTAAACCCCCGCTTCTGTCCCGCATCTGGGCTCTGTCTGCTTTTTATGGATTTGGCTCTGGTCATCACCTGCCCTCGTCTTACAGTCTCAGGTTGCTCATCTCTCCTAAGTTTATCAGCAACCGGAGAGGAAGGCCAATCCTTCCTGGATAATTTGCTGCCTGGAAATCCAGCATGCAAAAGAACCACATTGAGCGGTCTCAGACTCCATTATGGGTCCTCTCGAACACATGACAAGTTACATAAAAAAAGGTGACGAACAAACAACGTATCTGGATATAATTGAGTATGTGCCTAGCCGGCACCGCAGCTTATGCACGTCTTAGGAGTGAACTATGTTTAAGATCACCGCGAAAGAAGTCCTCGCCCCGAATGTCACCCGGTTCAGCGTAGAAGCACCGGATGTCGCCCGTTCCAGGCAACCCGGACAGTTTGTGGTTATCCGGGCTGAGGAGACCAGCGAACGCGTCCCGCTGACCATTGTTGATTCTGATCCCGAAAAGGGGACGATTGACCTGATCATCCAGGATGCCGGGTACAGCACCCACTGCATCAGCTGTTTCGAAGTGGGAGATGCTTTCCAGGATGTGCTGGGGCCACTTGGTAAACCCACCCATCTTGAGAAGTTCGGCACCGTTGTCTGTGTCGGGGGTGGGGTTGGGATAGCGGTTCTCTTCCCCATCGCCAAAGGCTTGAAAGAAGCCGGCAATTACGTCATCACCATCAATGGAGCCCGCAACAAAGAATTGGTGATCCTGGAAGATGAGCTTGCCAAAGTCAGCGATGAATTGATTATCACCACGGATGATGGAAGCTACGGCATCAAAGGTTTCGGCACCACTGTGCTGCAGGGTCTGATTGATGAGGGCAGAAAGATCGATTTTGTGGTGGCAATTGGCCCCACCATCATGATGAAAGCTGTAGCTGAAGTCACCCGTCCCTACAAGATCCCGACTATCGCCAGCCTGAACGCCATGATGATCGATGGAACCGGCATGTGCGGCGGCTGCAGGGTCACCGTAGGGGATGAAGTTAAATTCGCCTGTGTGGATGGGCCTGAATTTGACGCCCATCTGGTTGATTTTGATGAGCAGATCGCCAAACATCATTACTATGATCACGAACAAGCCTGCGAGATGGAAAAGATAATCGCTGAAGCAGAACAGGAGAGATCATAATGGCCGAAGAAAAACGCTCCCGGCCTCCCCGCCAGAAGAAGGAACGCATTCCCCGCCAGGAAATGCCTGTCCGCCCGCCGGAAGAGCGCATTCAAGATTTCAACGAAGTTGCCCTGGGATTCACTGAAGAACTGGCTCTCATTGAGGCTAAACGCTGTCTGCAGTGCCCCAAACACCCCTGCATGGAAGGCTGCCCGGTTTCGGTGGATATTCCCGGCTTCATCCATCTGGTCAGCGAGGGAGAGTTCATCAATGCCGCCCAGAAGATCAAAGAAACCAACCTCCTTCCGGCAGTCTGCGGACGTGTATGCCCTCAGGAAGAACAGTGTGAGCAGGTCTGTGTGGTAGGGAAAATTGACCAGCCGGTCGCAATCGGCCGACTGGAGCGTTTTGTAGCTGATTACGAGAGGGAACACGCCGAAGCGGAGATCCCTGAAATCGCCCCAGCTACAGGGAAAAAAGTCGCCGTGGTTGGATCTGGCCCGGCCGGCATCACGGTAGCTTACGAACTTCTCCAGGCTAAAGCCATTGTGGCGGCTGAGATCGAGACCATCAAGAAAATGGGAGCGGAAATCAAGCTAGACATGCTGATCGGAAAAACCAGAACCATTGACCAGCTGCTGGAGGAAGATGGCTTTGACGCAATATTCATCGGTACTGGCGCAGGGCTGCCGATGTTCCTGAACCTGCCCGGCGAGAATCTGAACGGCATCAGCTCAGCGAATGAATTCCTGACCCGGGTCAATCTCATGAAAGCATACCGGGACGATTATGACACTCCGGTGAAAGTTGGAAAGAACGTAGCGGTAATCGGAGCTGGCAACGTGGCAATGGATGCAGCCCGCTCTGCTAAACGGGTGGGAGGCGAGGATACCGAAGTGAGCATTGTCTACCGTCGAGCCCGGGACCAGATGCCCGCCCGAGAAGAAGAGATCCACCACGCAGAGGAAGAAGGAATCATCTTCAACCTGCTGACCAATCCCATTCGGTTCATCGGGGATGATAAGCACAATGTCAAGCAGATGGAATGCATACGCATGGAGCTGGGAGAACCAGATGAGTCCGGCAGAAGGCGCCCGATCCCTATCAAGGGTTCAGAACACACCGTCGATGCAGACACAGTAATCGTTGCCCTTGGCACCACGCCCCGCAAATTCATCGCCGAAACGACCCCAGACCTGAAAACCAGCAAATGGGGCACTTTCCTGGTCGATGAGGAGACCGGGAAAACATCAAAAGAAGGCGTTTTTGCTGGCGGCGACATTGTCACCGGATCCGCAACGGTCATCAAAGCAATGGGAGCAGGCAGGGTTGCTGCCCAATCCATCAAAGAATACCTGGCTGACTGAAAAAGAACGCTGAAAAGCCTCTTAAAAACCCCGGGGGTACCCCCGGGGTTTGATATTGGGTCTGTAAAACCGATCAATATTGACCAGGAAATGCGTTCATCCTATCTCGATTATGCCATGAGCGTAATCGTTGCCAGAGCTCTCCCTGATGCCAGGGATGGACTGAAACCAGTGCACCGCAGAATACTCTATGCGATGCATGATATGGGCATTCGCTCCAACAGTTCCTATAAGAAATCAGCCCGTATCGTAGGTGAAGTTCTCGGTAAATACCACCCCCATGGTGACAGCGCAGTCTATGACGCCATGGTCCGCATGGCTCAATCCTTCTCAATGCGTTATCCAATGGTGGATGGACAGGGCAACTTCGGATCGATCGACGGTGACCAACCCGCTGCCATGCGCTACACAGAAGCCCGCATGGACTCCATCTCGGAAGAGATGCTGGCGGACATCGATAAAGACACAGTGGACTTTGTTGACAATTTTGACGGGTCCCTCACGGAGCCGGATGCACTACCAGCCCGCCTCCCCAACCTGCTGCTGAATGGCGCCTCCGGCATCGCTGTGGGTATGGCAACCAATATCCCACCCCACAACCTGACTGAATTAGCCGCAGGGATCAATTTCCTGATCGACAACTACGATGACATTGACCAAGTCACCTTAGAGGACCTGATCAAATTAATCCCCGGTCCAGACTTCCCAACTGGCGGCACAATTATCGGAGATGAAGGCATCCGCCAAGCATATGTCACCGGCCGAGGCAGGATCATTCTGCGCGGACGGGCGCATATCGAGGAAATGGATCAGAATGGCAAGTTCCGGATCGTGATCACTGAGATCCCCTACCAGCTTAAAAAGACCACTCTGATCGAACGCATTGCCAATTTGGTGAGGGATGACAGGATCAAAGACATTTCCGACCTGCGCGACGAATCCGACCGCAATGGGATGAGCATTATCATTGAGCTCAAGCGTACCGCCCAACCCCGCAAAGTGCTCTTCCAGCTTTATAAATACTCGGCCCTCCAAACCACATTTGGGGTCCAAATGCTGGCTCTGATCAATGATGAGCCGGTTCTGCTCTCTCTCAAACAAGCTCTCAAACTCTACATTGATCACCGATTGGATGTCATCCAGCGCCGAACCCGATATCAGCTCGATAAAGCGGAAGCCCGGGCCCATATCCTGGATGGCCTGCTGATCGCCCTTGCTAACCTGGACGATGTCATTGAAACCATCCGCAATTCAGATGATACGGAATCTGCCAGGACGACCTTGATGGAACGCTTCGAATTGACCGAGATCCAGGCCCAGGCCATCCTTGACATGCAGCTCAAGCGCCTGGCCGCATTGGAACGCCAGAAAATCGAGGACGAACACGAAGAATTGATCGAACTGATCAAAAATTTGAATGCTCTGCTCCAGAGCCAGCCAAAACAACTGGGCTTGATCAAGGATGATCTGGCAGACCTGGTCCAGAAGTACGGAGATGAACGCAGGACAGATATCGCCCCCGACGCTAATGAAGAGATCGATGAGGAAGATCTGGTCGCCGACCAGCCCGTGCTGATCAGCATCACTGAACGAGGCTATATCAAGCGGGTTATGGCCCAGACCTACCGCTCGCAGAAACGGGGCGGCATCGGGGTCAAAGGTCACAGCACCCGGGACGAAGATGAGGTCATGGCACTGATACCTGCCCGGACCCTGGACACCGTGTTGTTTTTCTCAGACCGCGGCAAGGTGTACTCAGATAAAGCTTACCGGATCCCTGAGGCTGGCCGCACCAGCCGGGGCCTTCCGATCGTCAACGTGCTGAACATCGATCCCCAGGAAAAAATCACTGCCATTTTGCCGGTGGCTGACTTCAAGGAAGCCAAATACTGCACCATGGTTACCAGGAACGGTCTGATCAAGAGGGTAGACCTCTCTGAGTTCGAATCCGTCCGACCTTCCGGATTGATCGCTATCAACCTCAAGGACAATGACAGCCTGGGTTGGGTGCGGCTCAGCAGCGGAAAGGATGACGTGGTGCTGGTAACTCATAACGGGTATGCACTGCGCTTCCCTGAGAAGGATGTGCGGCCGATGAATCGGCCTGCGATGGGAGTGATCGGCATCCGGCTGCGGGAAAAAGACGAGGTTGTGGGAATGGACATTGTTGAGAAAGGTGGAGACCTGCTGGTCATCACCGAGAAAGGATATGGAAAGCGGACCGAATTAGAGGCCTATCCCAGCAGAAGCCGGGCCACCATGGGCGTACTCACCATCGACAAGAAAGCCATTACCAAGATCGGCCCCATTGCGGCGGCCAGAGTCGTCCAGCCCCAAAAAGACCAGATCACGGTAATCTCGGCCGAGGGCACTGTCATGCGAACCCGGGCTGATACGATTTCCCAGTACAATCGGGTCGCTCAGGGTGTGATGGTGATGCAAATGCGAGAAGATGATGTAGTGGTCTCGATCGCCCGTTTCGCAGACCAGGAAATGGAAGTCGACCCGGAATAAACCCCCTGGAAAGAAAATACAAAAAAATAGCGGTTTCCCGAAGCTTGGGGAAACCGCTATTTGATATTCAACTGCAGTGGATCTAAAAAGGCAGGGCGACCTTGCCTGCTACCAGCAAGCAGAATGCACTCAGCAAGGTGGCAGTCAGGAAAAGTAAAAAAGCCAGCACAAAACGCTGTCCAGGAGTCATACCCAGGAATTGTGGTTTGGGTTCTGGCTCTCCCCAGACATCATCTTCGGAAAAGTCAAAATCATCTTCGAACTGATTTCGGATATTATCAAGGGACATGGTTTACTCCCAGTAACACGTGATCATTTACCAGTGTAGCTTATTTTCAGGATCTGTCAACCAGGCGAACCTGGATCTCTCCCGAATGAAAGTCCTGAACCACACCCGTTGCATCGCGCAGGCTGAGTGATCCATCATCCTTCACTCCCAGGACCACTCCCCGGGCAATTTCCCCCTGCGAAGTGCTGAGGACCACAGATTCCTCCCGGTGGGCCAGTGCTGAGTTCCAGGTATTGATCAGGGTAGGCTCAGCCAGTCTCCCATACCAGAGTAGTAGCAGGGAAGATGAACTCTGCATCCTGCGGCAGTGCTTCCCGGTGGACGTTCAAGCCAATTCCCAGGATGACATCCGTGAGCTGGCAGCCGTCCCAATGCACTTCGGGCAGGATACCCGCAATTTTCTTACCCTCCACAAGAACATCATTCGGCCATTTCACGCTGGCTGAAAGCTGGTACTCCTCCTGCAGTACCTCCCACACTGCCACTGCGCCCAGGCCTGCTAACCGGCCCAGCAGCTCTTGTTGAATCCTGCCCGGTTCCGGAGAGAGAATCCAGCTCCCGCGGCGTCGGCCCCGGCCACGGCCCCGATCGCTTCCCTTCCCGAGCGACGCCGGTCACCAGGCAGCACCAGGGAGAAGGGAGGAGCACCCTCCTGGATCCGCTTTTCAGCTTCTGAATTCGTGGATTCCACCTCCTGGTAAATATAAACATCACCCAGAGGTAGATCATTCAAGCCCTGTTTCCAATGGTCGATATCCATAACGTTTATTTTACTTGATACCGGTTGTGATCAGGAACCAACTTGCCTATATCAGAAAAAAACGGCTTCCTTATAGGGGAAGCCGTTTTTTGAGTGTCACACCTGGCAGTCACTGATTATTTGCTGTTCTTGACAGGCATACCACCGTTTTTCGGTTCAGGGACCGGGAAAATCTCATTAAGTTCAGCTGCTTCGATCGTCTCCTGTTCAAGGAGCTTACTCGCAAGGGCATCCAGAACCTCCCGATGATCTTTAAGTATATCTTTGGCCCGATCATAGGATTCCCAGACCAGCTCTTTCACTTCCTGGTCGATCTTCTCAGCAACAGATTCTGAGTAATCGCGCTGTTCAGTGAACTCCTTGCCGAGGAAGATCATTTCGTCCTTCTGCCCATAGACCATGGGGCCAAGCTCTGAACTCATGCCCAGGCGGGTAACCATCTTTCGAGCCAGTTTTGTGACCCGTTCGAGATCATTGCTGGCTCCTGACGTGATATCGCTGAAAACGATCTCTTCCGCTGCCCGACCCCCAAGCAAGCTGATCATATCAGCAAGCATCTTATTTCGGGAAACCAGAGTCCGGTCAGTTTCCGGCAGGATCAGGGTATACCCGCCTGCCTGACCCCGGGCGATAATGGAGATCTTATGAACCGTATCCGCCTCAGGCAGTGATCGGGCGGTGATGGCATGCCCGGCCTCGTGATAAGCGATGATTTCCTTCTCGACATCACTGATCAAGCGGCTCTTGCGCTCTGGTCCGGCAATCACCCGCTCAATGGACTCCTGGAAATCGGTTTGTTCGATCATTTTCTTTCCACGTCGGGCTGCTAAAATTGCAGCCTCGTTGATCATATTTTCAAGATCCGCACCCACAAAACCGGGGGTGGCTTTCGCCAGGGTTTTCAGGTCGACATCCGGAGCAAGGGGTTTGCCGCGAGCATGGACTTCCAAAATCGCTTCCCGACCGCGAATATCCGGCCGATCCAGGATCACACGCCGATCGAAACGACCGGGCCGCAGCAGCGCGGGGTCAAGCACATCAGGCCGGTTGGTAGCAGCGATGATGATCACATTGGTATCTGTGTCGAAGCCATCCATTTCCACCAGGATCTGATTCAAAGTCTGCTCGCGCTCATCGTGGCTTCCACCCAGGCCAGCTCCCCGGTGGCGTCCGACAGCGTCAATCTCATCCACGAAGACAATGCAGGGGGAGTCGCTTTTTGCCTTGTCGAAAAGATCCCTGACGCGGCTGGCGCCAACACCCACGAACATTTCCACAAATTCGGATCCGGAGATGGAGTAGAAGGGAACACCTGCTTCACCAGAGACTGCTTTGGCAAGCAGCGTTTTCCCGGTACCGGGGGCACCCATCAACAGCACTCCTTTCGGAATCCTGGCACCCAGAGCGATGAATTTTTCCGGTTCGCGCAGGAACTCTACCACTTCGAAGAGCTCCTCCTTGGCTTCCGGAATGCCCGCCACGTCATCAAATGTGACTGTTGGGTTATCACCTGTGAATTTCCTGGCCCGTGATTGGCCGAAATTCATCGCCGCTGAGCCGCCCCCTCGGGCCTGGAGGAATACAAAATAGAACAAGCCGGCGATCATAATGAAAGGCAATACATAGCCAAGCACGTTGATCACCCCAAACCAGGCGCTGGGTGGTTTAATATCGATCAGCACGTTATCCGGGTTTAGATCCTCAGCAGTCACGCCAAGTACTTTTCCCGAAATGATCTGCTGGGCTACTTCACCGATGGACAGTTCTTCCGTGGTAATCGCCTGCTGTCGGACAGCGTAAAACACCAGGATGATTATCCCGACGAAAACCAGCATGTATACTAATGATTGTCGATTATTTGATCCAGAATCCACATCTACCTCCGTTGGGCAAATGCCCAGCGCACCTGACACATTGGGGCAGGTGCAGAGTGCTTTTCAGCAATTTTAAATCCTTCCTGTTGGAAAGCAGAGACATTATACCAATCACCCCCTGGGTTGGATATAGGTGAAAACACAATTAACAGGATATTTACATATCCCCCTGATTTTCTCCAGATTTCTAACCCAAACCCTGGCAGTCCTTAATTCCCCTGCTGGTGTGAATCGCAGAATAACCGGACTGCTTCGCGGACAAATTCCGCTCCCCCCTCCCGGATGCGCTCGTAATTCACCGCAAAACGGGGGTCCTCTACCCACATTTCCGCTAAATTTCGCAGAAATTCTCGATCACAGCGATAGAAATATTTATTGAGATAGCGGTAATATTCCTCGATAGCTGCCTGGACTTCCGGGTTGTCCGGTTCAGCGCTGGGGTCCTCAGTCACCATCCGGCGGGCGATATCACCGCCCAATTTTTTGATTTCCTCTTTCTGGGCTTCAGAGTAGCTGGACCACTTGCGGCGGGATTCTGTAAACTGAGGAGTATCTCCCCAGCGGTTCCTGGCCTCGGCCTCATAATCCGATTCGTTAAATCCAGAAAATATTTCGTTTGGGGACATCAGCGAATCTCCTTCTAAGTTCTGTATCGTTTTCTCAATGGTATCTATCAGCTTTTTATAACGCTCGATCTTCTTCTCCAGGGACTCCCTGTGGGTATGAAGGGAAGGCAACAGCTGAAAGTCCGGCCTGGCAAGCAGATATTGGATTTCCTTTAAAGGTACATCCAATTCGCGAAAGAACAAAATCTGCTGCAATGTCAGCAAATTTCCCCGATCATAGTACCGATAGCCGTTCTCGGCAATCGAGGCTGGGTTTAACAATCCCAGCTGATCATAATAACGCAGGGCCCGGGGTGTCGTACCGGCCAGGTCGGCCAGCTCCTTGATAGTATACATAGATTCACCTCACAGCCAGCATTTTACACCTTGACGTTACGTTAATGTCAAGGGGAAAATATTAGGAACCATCCCGGTCAGATCTATTCCGGGAGTAGCGTTAATCCAATTCTGTGAGTACCTTGAGGAGTTCCTGATACTTCTCAGCGGTATACTCCCCCTTCTCCCGCCATAAGATCGTCCCTGCCTGATCTACCAGCATGACCGTGATGAAATTCTCGCTCTGGATGGCAAGGGCGCTCTTGAAGGTTTCCTTATCAAGGTAGAACGTGACAGTCCGCTCCCGGGCAGTCTGGTCGGGAATGCCGGCCCGCATTCCTTCATTGATGAAGGTCCTGGATAGAGCAGGCAATTGATAGATCGTGGGTAGCTCATAATAGATCAAGCCCGGAGTATCCCGTTCCAGCTGCTGGGCCGCTGGGATCCAGGTGTTGACCTCCTGCTGCTGCCGCTGCTGAAAGGGGATGAATAGCAGATTATATTTTCCGCCGAAATCCCGGGGAAACTCAAATTCCTCCCGCATCAAGTTAGAGCCAGTTACGGTCGGAAAATGAACTTCCTCCCGGACAACCATCAATCGGCTTTTTCTCACACCAATCCTGGAGCCCAACCACAACAGCAGCCCGATTGTAATAGCCGCCGCAGCCAAAATACCAAGAGCCATTTTTACCGTCCTTGCTTTCATCATAATGTCACCTATCAACCTATAGATGGATTCTGGAGGAAAGCTCTTACAGGAAAATCAGAGAAAGATGCAAAATTCCAGTTTCTAATATATACTGGAACTAACCATTTATCGGTTTCACAAGGAGGCAGAGATGTCCCGCATAGTCCATTTTGAGATTCCCGCAGATGATCCTGAACGCTTGATCCGCTTCTATGAGGAGGTATTTGGATGGCGGATTGAGAAATGGGATGGTCCCATAGAGTACTGGCTGGTGATGACTGGGCCGGAGGACGAGCCCGGGATCGACGGCGGACTGGCCAGACGGAGCGAGCCCGATTTCGGGGTGGAAATCACTGTGGATGTGGCTGATCTCGATCAAGCGCTTGCTGGCGTGAAAAGCAACGGGGGAGAAGTCATCCGTCCCAAATCAGCTGTACCAGGGGTGGGCTGGATGGCATACATCAAAGACACAGAAGGCAATGTCCTGGGGATGATGGAAAGCGATCCCCAGGCAGCCTGAGCCGCTCGAGAGAGTTCTCTTGGAAGCATCGCTATGAAACCAAAACAAACTTTCACATTGTTGGAAGCCAGGCAGGAGCTTGCCAAGCAATCCAACCAGCGGTTCTGGGATCTGCTCGAAACTTCAAATCGGACCAGTACTGAAGATGAAGAGCTGCTACTGGCTGCTTACGCCTCGATTTACCTCTGGAAAGAAGTAGGAACTGCGGTCCACACCCAGCGCGGCTATTGGTTGGTTGCCAGAGCCTATATCAGCCTGCAGCAAGCAGATGATGCCATCTCCTGGGCAGAAAAATGCCTGAAGATCACTGAGAAAAATCCTGAGGAGATGGAGGATTTTGACCGGCTGCGAGCCCAGGGTGTCACCGATGATGAGATCATGCAAATCCTTCTCGTCGCAGCCATGAGCAGATACACCAATACACTGTCCGATGCCCTGCAGATCGACGTCGACCCGGCGATCATCGAAACGTTGGACGGCTTGAGGT
>JARROG010000085.1:0-9844 GCA_037384185.1 Anaerolineales bacterium
GCCGTGATCTCCTCCAGAGGAAAGATCCGATCGATCACGGGGATCAGCTGTCCCTCCTCGACCAGGGTTTTGAGCTCATCCAGAAGGGATTGAACCAAGTTCTTTTTGATTCGATCCGAGGCTGAATGCACGTCGAGGTAGGTGCCATTCTCCTTGAGAGCACTTCTTGCCAGAGGCGGGGAAAGGCAGCCAACCGCATCAAGGACCAGGTCATAGGATCCTGGCTTAAGTGTAAAATTAGTTTTAGTATAATCAAGGACCTTTTTTGCCCCCAGGGATCGAACTAATCCGGTATTCGATCCGCTGCATACTCCGGTGATCTCAGCCTTCTTTATTCTTGCCAGCTGGACAGAATATGTGCCGATACTCCCGGAGGCGCCGTAGATCAATACCTGGTCACCGGGTTGGATGTCTCCCAGCTTGATGATGCCCAGAGCGGTAATACCCCCGGAGGGGATCACTGCGGCTTCCTCAAAGCTCAGGTTGGAGGGCATAGGGGCCAGGATCCCATCCTCGGGCATGGTCTTATATTCGGCGTAACTCCCAAAACCAGACCAGACGGTAGAGGCGAAAACCCGGTCACCCGACTTCCAGCGGGTGACTGCAGGACCTGTTTCTGAGATGATACCCGCCAGCTCCATGCCCAGGATGGATTTGCGGGGACCGCGGAGGCCCAGTGCCAAACGAGCCAAAAGCTTCTGCCACTCCGGACCGGGCAGGTCCAGTCCCCGAATCCGCGTATCTCCCCGATGGACAGAAGTGGCCCGAATCTGGATCAGAATCTCTTTCTCCTGCGGGACAGGCCGGTCGATCTCCCGGATTTGCAGCACCTCTGGCGGGCCGTATTTGGGGCAGATGACAGCTTTCATAACACAGTCCTTTTAATTTAGATGCCTGATTGCCTCAGGACAAACAGGCATCTAAACAGATCTGAAGTGGATCAGGAAGGATCCTGAGCAGGACGGAATCCTTTGATGATCAAGTAGCATCCCAGGTAAATTTCGTTGGTGATGATCGGCAGGGCAAAGACCATGGCCAGGTCTCCCAGCTGGATATCAAAGGTCAAAAGCAGATTCAAGACCAGGATCAGAACGGCGCTGATCAAGCCCCTGGCGGCTATGTAGCGAGGTACCAATTGGGAACGATAGAGGGTGGTGTAGAGCACCAAAGCGCCGACCCCCAGGAAGACCGGGATCAGCAGACTGGAGATACCGGCCCGATTGGCGATCGATAGGATCCCGGCAGCTTGGAAGGCGGCCGCCTCACCCGCACCTGCCAGGAGGGCATCCTTCCCCAACCCTATTATGGAAAGCGGGGTGACCACGATCAAGCTGCAGAACACGGCTTCGGCGATCCGCAGGGCCAGATAGCCCACGGCCGCGTTCTCGCTGTGTCCTTTGAGGACCGGGTACATCAAAGCCCCGATGCCCAGCACGGCCAGGGCGTTGGCCAGCTCCAGCAGGACACCGATCCGAACCTGGGTCTGATTCTCGACCGCGCTGGCCAGAAAATCAGAAGAAGAGAGGGAAGGTTCGACAAAGCCTATCCCTCCCACCAGGCTGGCCGCCATGGCGATCAGGAATAAGGCGCCTACCATTCTGGCTGTATTCTTGAATGAATTCATTTTTTTCTCCTGTTGATTTTGTTTTGTTTGATTGTTATTTCCCAACCTGTTTATTACTTTTCGAGGAACCGAGAATCAAATCCCTTGACGATCAACCAAACTGCCATCACCATCTCCTGGATGGCAATCGGGACCACCAGCAGGCCGAACACGGCGTCCGGCAGTGCTACTTCGTACATTGCCAGGACTGCGCTGCTCACCATCAACACAGCGGCAATCCAACCCCAGATCGAGATCCAGCGCGGCAGCAGCCGGGATCGGTATAGTGCCGTGTAGAGGATCAATGCGCCGATGGCAAAGATCAGCACATAAAAGACCCAGCTCCATTCATTCCAGCCTTGAATGGTTGCGCCGATTTCCGCAATTGATTTTGCGTTGCCGGGGTCTGCGGCCAAGTACAGCTGGCTGACTTTGATCAGGGATAACTTGGTGATATCAACCAGCGCAAAGATCACGGCCTCGAATAACCGGAATACGATATATGCGAGGTCTTGTATTTCGCTGTGGTTACGCAGTACCGGGTAGAGGAACACCGGGATCAGCGGGATAGCGATTATGCAGATGAACTCGATCAGCATGCCGGTCGTGGCAGCCATGCGGTTGGGGAAGGCTGCTTGCAGATAGTCGGGGGTATCCAGGGCGGGGCCGTACAATGCACCGCCAATGAACAAAAAGCCCGTGGCGATGATGAACAACACACCTACGATTCTGGCTGTATTCTTATGTGAATTCATTTTCTGCTCCTTTTTCTGAAGATTGGCAATTTAGCTATTCTCCCGGGCATCGGATCTGAATCCTTTCCGCGGGTCCCTTATGACGGATCTCCCTGTTGATCCTCTGGGGAGAGACCGATCCACTTCACTGATACCAACGGCAGCCGCAGTGTATAGAGATAACGTAGGAGACCGTGAAGAGCGGCCTGGTCGACTGTCAGGATCACGGTTGTCCGGGTTTCACCGCTTGGATCGCTGGTCGGGCTGCATATTTCCAGGTGGTAATCCACGAACCATTTTTTATCGACAATGCCAGGCACAATGATTTCATATCGCGCCGGTCTATCGAGGGTAAGATGGTTCAGTTCTGGTTCGGTCATGGTTATTGCTCACATTTGAAAGTATTGATTGGTTTTTAGGTTGTTTGGCAGTTCATTTACCGGAAGTTTGCCCGCTGTATGCCTGCGCAGAGGGTGTCAGGCAGCCATTGATAGCCGGTGCTTCCTGGATCAGGGTATCGTTGGTGAGCGCTTCGACCATAAAGAGGGCAAAGTCAATCCTGCGGGTGAGGTTGCTCTCCAGAATGGGATCGCCCACATGGAGGCTGTAAACCGGCAGGCCCTGGCTGGGTCCTTCCTCCAGGTCGCTTCCCCGCACCACGGTCCAGCGGGTGTCGCTGGCGAAGATCCTCCGGCAGGCTTCTTCCTGATCCTGGATATCAACAATGCCCAGCAGGCGTCCTATCCAGCCGCCCAGCTTGACCTGCAGTTTAAGGGAGGGAGGATAGATGTCCTTCCCATCGCGGGAGATATGCCAGCCGCAGGAGAAGACCAGCCGGGCCCCGGGCTCGGCATAGTCAAGCACCGCCTGGGCGGTCCCGGAGGAATAATTATCAATTCCCCAGGGAACCAGAACGGTCAGCACGCCATCACAGCCATCCACCGCCCGCTGGATTACTTCCCGGTCATTGGTAGCGCCGGGGATGATCTCGATCCGGTCCTTGTATTGGTCCAGCTTGGGTATGCTCTGGGTCCGGCAGACGCCGACGACCTGATAGCCCCGGTCCAGGGAGTGCTGGATCATGTACTGGCCCAGCTTCCCGGACGCGCCGATGATGCATACTTTGTGGATGCTCATTTTTTGTCCTCTAACTGAATCTCAAATCTGTTGATCATCCCGGTGTGGTCAGCTGCCAGGCGGTCTCTGGTCCTGCCCAGGACGCTTTGCCCGAAAGATCGGGGCTGTTTTCCAGGCTCTCTCCAAATACGGATGGAGCCAGATTTCCATAAGATGTCTTTGACCTTTGCTTCCGATAGATAAATGTGGTACATGTTCTCCGTCCTGCTTTTCTAACGCACTAAGTAGTCAATAATCTGCTCCCATCTTAAACCGGGAACAGGAGGCTGTCATACCCCAAAGGGAGTATTCAGGGGGTTATTGAGGGTGGGGATTAGGGGTGGTGGTTCCCTCTTACGGGAGCGAGGGAAGTATCAAGTTCTGCTGAAATGAGGGATCAGGCAGGGGGCAGGATGCCTAGGGTGCGGGCTTTACCGACCGCCAGGGTGCGGTTGCCCACATCCAGCTTGGCGTAGATATTGCGGCTGTGGGTTTTAACCGTGTGAGGGGAGATGAACAGCTGTTCGGCGATCCCCTGATAGGTCAGGCCTGCCGCCATCAGCTCCAGGACCTCGATCTCCCGCTCACTGAGGGGCTCGACCAGGCCGGATTGGTCTTTTGGGGTCTTATCTCGATCCGGCTCCGCGGGCGGGAAGGCAGCCAGCAGACGCTGCACATAGGCTGGTGTAATTTCCCGCTTGAGCGCTTCGTAGAGCAGCTGGGCCATGGGTGGGCCCTCGTTCACAAAGGTCCGGACGAATCCCTCCGGTTCACCCAGCAGGAGGGCTCCCTCCAGGATCTCCAGAGCTCGATCATCATGCCCATCTTCGATGCTGGCTGCCAGGGCCTGCAGGCAGCGGATCTCGATCACTTTGCTCCCCCAGCCGTTCTCATCTGCCATCTGGTAGAGCTCTTCCAGCAGATGGGAGGCATCCTTAAGGTAAGATTCCTGCGGATTATCCCGACCCAGGGCGATCATCACCCGGGCCTGCATCGTCAATGTCAGCCTGGTTTTGAAGTGGGGAATTTCGCCTGGAGCAGGCTGATTGATCTCCAGCCAATCCTTGAGTGCAGGAAGCCTGCCTTCTTTGAGCCACAGCCAGACTTGTGGAAAATCAGCACCCCGCAGATCGTATACCACCTGGGAATGACCGATAGCGCTTTCTCCTTCCTCGAGCGATTCGCGGGCTCCATCGTGATCTCCCTGAGCGATTTTTATTTTTGCGACCAGGAGATGTCCGATCTTTTCCGCCTGCCCGTCTGCCATCTGGCGGCAGAGTCTGATCCCTTCTCGCAGCTCTTGCTCGGCGTGATCCAATTTGTCCAGTTCATACAGCATCCTGCCGTATTCAACATGGATATATCCTGAAACCGGCATGATCCTTCCATCTTGCTGCGCGAGTTCAAAGGCATTCTGAAGCAGACCGACAGCCTGCTGAAGGCGGCCTGCCATTTCGAAAGAGTGAGCCAGATTGCCTGTGCTGGTGATGGCCACCATTGAATTTCCCGAATCTTTTCCTGCCGATACTGCTTCCCTGTAAGCAGCGATCGCTTCGGGCAGGTTACCATTTCCCCAGAAGTATCCACCCATCATCATGGCGCAGTAAGCAGAGATCCAGTTGTTATCCGGCAAATAACCCCTCACTTGATCGGCGTAATCGGTCAGATTTTCATAATCCCGGACCCAGCCGGCATGGATGACTCTCAGCCCAGCGATGTATCCCAGCATTTTTCGCTGCTCGGATTCGTCCTGATCCCCGGCATAATCCAGCAGCCACTCCAGATTCTGGAGATTTGGATTGGCCGCTTCGACCTGGCCGGTCAGCAGCAGGGCCCAGGTATGATAGATGAACAGCCAGGGAGATTTTTCCAGAGCCCCCTCAGGAAGCAGATCCACAGAATCCAAAATGAACCTGAAATTGCTTTTTTCAATGGCGATATCTGCCCCTTTTTCGATCAGCTGGACAGCAGTGGGGATATCATTTCCTGCCAGGGTATGGAGAACTGCTTCCGGGAGATGATCGTTTTCCTGGAACCAGCGGGCAGCTTTTTGATGGAGCTCCTCGATCAAATTGGAGTGGGTTGCGGTCAGCTGCCCCTGCAGCAGCTCCGCAAACAGGTGGTGGTAGCGGTACCAGCGCCGCTCAGCATCCAGCGGGACAATGAACAGGTTCCCCCGGTAAAGCCCTTCCAGGGTCTCCCGCCCATCCTCCCGGCCGGTCAGGGCATCGCACAGCGGACCGGTCAGCCGGTCCAGGATCGAGGTGCGCAGCAGGAAATCCTGGACCCCTTCCTCCTGGCGAGCCAGGACCTCCTCGATCAGGAAATCCAGCACCAGCCGGTTACTGCCCCGGAATGAGCGAATGAAGCCCTGGACATCCCCGGATCCCTGCATCGAGATAGCTGCCAGCTGCAGTCCGGCGATCCAGCCCTCGGTCCTGGTTTCCAGTTCAGCAATTTCCTTCGGGCTCAGTTCCAACCCCATCAGCCGGTTCAGAAAGTCAGCTGCTTCCGCGTTCGAGAAGCGCAGGTCCGCCGCCCGCAGTTCGGTCAGCTGGCCCTGGGCTCGCAGGCGGCCCAAGGGCAGCTGGGGGTCCTGGCGGGTGGCGAGGACCAGGTGGAGCTGGGGTGGGAGGTGCTCCAGTGTGTAGGTCAGAGTATCCAGGACTTCCTGGGAATCGATCAGATGGAAATCATCCAGGACCAGTACAATCTTCCCGGAGGATTCCGCAATCTCATTGAGAAGGGGAATAAAAACATTCTCGACCGGGACAGTCTGGGGGGATTCCAGCAAGCCCCGGGACTCTTTTCCGAATTCATCCCCCAGCAGCGGGGTGCGGGCCAGGGCAGCGATCAGGTAGGTCAGAAACTGGGTGGGATCGTTGTCATCCTGTTCCAGCGACAGCCAGGCAACCCCGCAGGATGGAAGCTGGCAGAGCTGGTCCAGCCAGTCGCTGACCAGGGTGGATTTACCGAATCCTGCCGGGGCGGAGATCAGGGTAGCTTTTTTGTTCAATCCCCCTGAAAGGCGTTCGATCAAGTCCTGACGCTTCACCAGGTCAGCCCTGAGGGGCGGGGGATAGAGCTTGGTGACCAGGATCGGGGCGGGCATTTCTGGATTATACCAAGGCTGTTCCCATCATGTTACAGGAAATAAATAACTATTTAGGCTGCGCAAGGGGCTCGTGGAAAGAAACCTATTAAGGATTTTTGATGTTGTTTATTCGGACTGCAGAATACCCAGGGTGCGGGCTTTGCCGACCGCCAGGGTGCGGTTGCCGACATCCAGTTTGGCGTAAATATTGCGGCTGTGGGTTTTCACGGTGTGGGGGGAGATGAACAGCTGCTCGGCGATATCCTGATAGGTCAGGCCGGCTGCCATCAGCTCAAGGACCTCGATCTCGCGTTCGCTGAGCGGCTCGACCAGGCCGGATTGGTCCATCTGGGTNNNGTTCCTCAACCGGGAAAGCCGCCAGCAGTTTTTGGACATAAGTTGGTGATATATCTTGTTTCAAAGCTTCGTAGAGCAGTTGAGCCATCGGCGGACCTTGATCCACAAAAATGCGGATATAGCCTTGTGGCTCAGATATTGAGAAGGCCGATTCTAAATGGGCAAATGCCTGGTCCTGATTGCCTAGAGCAGAAAAGACCAAAGCCAGTAAAATCAATCCTTCTAACTCTAAGTGCCTTTTGCCAATCTCCTGAGCTTTCCGTGTAATTCGCTCTGCCAATGAGCGCGCTTCCTCATAACGCTCCTGGGCGAAAAGAACATGAGCCAAAATTTTATATTCCAGATCACGATAGATTTCAATTTCGCTATCCGGGGCAATATCATTTGCTTCAGCCCAGCTCTCCGCGGCGCTGATATCTCCCCGCGCCAAATCAAATTTGGCCTGGTGAGCTGCTGCGATCTTGCCGCCCCAGGAAGATAAGCCCTCCAGAACATTGGCCGCCTCATCCAGGGATTCAATAGCTTTTTCATAAGAGCGAAGAGATTGATGAATGTGGGCTAACTCAATTAAACTCAGGCCAAGAATATCGGCCACATTCCAGTCGCGGCAGAGGGCGACTCCTTTGACTATCAATCGATAGGCATCATCCAATTGGTTCCACTGGTGAAAAATGCGGCCTATCCCCACGTAGACATAACCCGCATAAGGCATATCTGATCGACCAGTTTGTCGTTCAATCAATTCCAGGGCATGATCATAAATTTCTTTCGCGCGATGTAGTTGTGCCATCTCTGAAAAAAGATCACCCTGATGGAGATAATATAGAATGACGATAGAATTCACGTCATAGTTATGGATATTTGGCAGGATCGCATCGTAACTTGCAATTGCTTCTTGCAGCTGTCCCTGATACCGGTAGGCAATACCTAAGAATAAAACGGTTTGAACTCTAAGTAGAGCCGCAGATTCAGGCAGCTGATCCAGCGCTTGATTTCCTAAAGATACAGTCTTGCCATGTTCTCCCCTCATAAAGGAAGCGTATGCGCGCCTGAAATTAATCAGGCCGAGGATTGTCTCTTCATCTCCTCCACCACCTGTTCTTAGATTGTCAAGAGCATTCTCTGCCTCGATTAAAAGGGTCTCAGCGGTTTCCAATTGGCCGGTAAGCTGCAGGGTCCAGGCATGCAGGACACACAAATAGGGTCGTTCCTTGACAAATTCATCAGGCATTTCATTGATCCATTCCACGACTGATGTGTGATCCCCTTGTTGAATGATGTCGATCGCTAGTTCTTTGATCAAATCATTAGCCCGATTGTAGTCTTTTGCTCTTAGCGAATGTTTTATCGCCTCGTGGACCAATCCGTGCTGGTAATACCATTTACTTGCCCGGATATGCAAACCTGGAATCACTTCAGGTGTGCTGTGGTGCAAACGTTGACGTAATAACTCGGTAAAAAGATGGTGGTAGCAGTACCAATGCCGCTCCTCATCCAGGGGAATGATGAACAAATTAGCTCGGTCCAATCTGGCAAGAGTCTCCTGGCTGTTCTCCTGGTCTGTAAGGGCATCACATAAAGGTCCAGTCAGGCGGTTAAGGATCGAGGTATGTAATAAGAAATTCTGGATCTTCTCTGGTTGTTGTCCAAGGACCTCCTCAATCAGGAAATCCAGCACCAGCCGGTGGCTGCCTTGGAAGGAGTGGATGAAGCCCTGGATATCGTCGGATCCTTGCATCGAGATGGCCGCCAGCTGCAGACCGGCGATCCAGCCCTCAGTCCTGGTATCCAGTTCGGCGATTTCTTCTGGGCTTAAGTCCAGGCCCATTAACCGGTTCAAAAAATCACCCGCCTCCTCATTCGAGAAGCGCAGATCCGCCGCCCGCAGTTCGGTGAGCTGGTCCTGGGCCCGGAGGCGGCCGAGGGGCAGCTGGGGGTCCTGGCGGGTGGCGATCACCAGGTGCACCTGGGGCGGGAGATGGTCCAGTAAGAATCCGACGATATCATGGACCTTCTGGGAATCGATCAGGTGGAAATCATCCAGAACCAGGATGATCTTGCTTTCCGCTTCAGCCAGTTGGTTGAGGATGGGGATCAAAACGCTCTGGGCGGGAGGTGGCTGGGGGGACTGGAGCATACTTCCAATCCCTCCCTCGAACTCTTCTCCCAGCTGCTTGGTCCGGCCCAGGGCAGCGAGCAGGTAGGTCAGGAACCGGGTGGGATCATTGTCATCGGCATCCAATGACAGCCAGGCAGCCTCAGTTTCGGGCATCTGGTTAAGCTCTTTCAGCCAGGCGCTGACCAGGGTGGATTTACCGAAGCCAGCCGGGGCAGAGATCAGGGCAGCTTTCCGGTCCAGCCCGTCCGAAAGACGCTGAATTAAGTCTGGGCGTTCGACCAGGTCTGCTTTAAGGGGCGGGGTGAAGAGCTTCGTAATCAGGATGGAAGCGGGCATGCCCAGATTATACCAATGGTATTTCCCCCATGTTACAGAAAATGAATACGCTTTCCATGGTACCGCACAATCATTTCGAGGAGAGGCTGATTAGAAAGTGTGGATTGGGGATAAAATGGAGGATGCTCAGGTGGTTGGCAGGATGCCCAGAGTGCGGGCTTTGCCGATCGCCAGGGTGCGGTTGCCCACGTCCAGCTTGGCGTAGATGTTGCGGCTGTGGGTTTTCACGGTGTTGGGGGAGATGAACAGCTGCTTGGCGATATCCTGATAGGTCAAGCCATCTGCCATCAGCTCCAGGACCTCGATCTCGCGTTCGCTGAGCGGCTCGACCAGGCCGGATTGGTCCATCTGGGTCTCCCCTATATTTGACTCATCGACCGGGAAGGCGGCCAGTAGGCGCTGCACATAGGCTGGGGAGATTTTTTGCAGGAGTGCTTTATAGAGAAGTCGAGCGAGCGGTGGGCCCTCATCCACAAAGGTCCGGA
>JARROG010000086.1:0-6840 GCA_037384185.1 Anaerolineales bacterium
CTCCGTCTCTGACGGATCCCGAATGGATGTGCCGGCCGACGCCGGGAGCGGAGAGATTTTCGAAGGTTCCAGCTCTGCCTGGTGGGAAGGGGGCAACCCCGTCAAGATCGGCAATACCATCGATCCAGACAAAATCGAAGCACCCCTCGATCGCCAAAACCGCCGCTCCAGCGGCCGCAGATCCCAAACCCGGACAGAAACCAAGCGAGGCAGATACATCCAGGCCCGACCGGCCCACGGAGAGCTCTCTGACATTGCACTCGACGCGACTATCAGGGCTGCTGCACCTTTCCAGAAATCCCGGCAAACTCCTACCGACAACCTGGCTTTTTCGATCCGCAAGCACGACCTTCAGCGCAAAGTACGGGTCAAGCAAACTGCCAATCTGATCCTCTTTGTGGTGGACGCATCCTGGTCAATGGCTGTGGCAGAGAGGATGAGTGCTGCCAAAGGCGCAGTTCTTTCCTTGCTGACGGATGCCTATCAACGCCGGGACCGGGTCGGCATGATCGTTTTTCAGAAGGACCGGGCGCAGATTGTTCTGCCGCCCACCAATTCAGTTGAGCTGGCCCGCCGCTACCTGGCAGATATCCCTATCGGCGGGAAAACCCCGCTTTCCGCAGGTTTGAATCTGGCTTACGAAGTCATCAAACGGGAAGAACTGGCCCACCCCGATATCCAATCCTTGATGATCCTGCTCACTGATGGCGTAGGCAATGTTTCAATGACCAAAATGCCTCCCCAGGAAGAAGCTTACAAGATCGCCGAAAAATTCGCCGTGGACGATATCCCCAGTGTGGTCATCAACATGGAGCACAAGGAATTTGACAAGGGGCTGGCTGAAGAGATCGCGGAGCATTTACAGGCGACCTATTACTGCCTCTCTGATTTGCAGGCGGAAAAACTGCTGCAGACTGTCAAGGGAGAGATCGGCCATTAGGCCGTCAATTCTGGCCTGGGCTATTTCTGTTATCATACGTACATGATCCCGATCTCCCTCTCTTTGGAAGGATTTTTATCGTATAAGGAGCCGGTGGAAATTGATTTCACCAGCTTCGATCTGGCCTGCATCAGCGGAGAGAATGGCGCAGGAAAAAGCTCCATCCTGGATGGGATCACCTGGGCTTTGTTTGGTAGAGCTCGCAAACATGATGAGTCCGTGATCAATCTGGATTCAAAACGAGCCGAGGTCAGCCTGGTCTTTGAATATGAGGGGAATCAATATCAGGTCCGCCGGACGAATCCCAGGGGAGAAACCAAGGAATTATCCCTGTCCATTCGTGCGGATCGGGATGGGGATTCCAAACCTGTCTGGAATCCGCTGACCGAGCGGACGATGAGAGAAACCGACCAGAAGATAACCGAAATCCTGCGCCTGGATTATGAATCCTTTGTGAATGCCTCATTCTTCCTGCAGGGAGAAGCAGATCAATTCACTCAGCATACGCCTGCTGCCCGCAAGAAAATTCTGACCCAGATCCTGGGTTTGGAGATTTGGGAGACTTATCGGGCGAGGGCTCTTGAGAGCAGACGGAGAGCAGAAAGGGAACTCAACACCCTGGACGGCCGCCTGGCTGAGATCGAAGCCGAACTGGCGGAAGAAGATCAGCGCCAGCAGCTCCTGAAATCCCTTGAAAATCAGCTGGCAGAGGCTCAGGAAAAAAGGCAGGAGGCTGAAAAATCCCTGGAAGAGCAGCAGTCGATTTTATTATCCCTGGATGAGCAGACTAAGCTGGTCGAAAGTCAGGCTGCCCGGTTGGAGGAAAACCGGTCCAAACTTTCCAGGGACGAAAACAAACTCGCCCAGCGGATGAACGAACAGGCTGAATACCGGGAGATCCTGGATCAAGCCGAAGCCATCCAGGCTGCCTTCCAGGAGTGGGGTGCTGCCAGGGACTCCCTGCTCAAATGGGAAGCTACAGCAGAAAAATTTCGGGAAAGCGAGATCAAGAGGCAGGAGCCTCTGATGCAGATCGCAGCGGAGAAAGCCCGGCTGCTGCAGGAAGAAACCTCGCTTCTATCACGCCAGGGTGAAATGAAGAGCAACCTGGAGCGCATCCCCCAGTTGGACGGGGAGAAGGCAAAACTTCAGGGACAGATCGAGCAGGCGCTGTCTGATATCCAAAAACGGGACAGCATGATCGACCAGCTGGATGGTGCCCGCCAGCGCCAGGCGGAAGCCAAAGCGGAAAATCCCCGCCTGTTCAAGGAAATGCAGGAACTGAAAAAGCGCATCCAGGAATTGCAGGATACCGAGGGTGCACTTTGTCCATTATGCGGCCAGGAACTATCCCAGGAGGACAGAACTGCTCTGATCGCAGATCTTGAAAAACAGGGGAAAGACCTGGGAGACCGCTATCGGGAAAATCAAGCCACCCTGAAAGAAGCGGACCAGGTCGTGAAGGACCTCCAGCTGGAGATTACGCAGTTAAGCCTGGCTGATACCAGACTGCGCACGTTGCAGGCGGAAGTGGACAAGATTGACAACCAGCTTGAGGCAATTGACAGGGAACAGCAGGAGTGGAACAAGAACCAGCTGGGTGTGCTTGAGGCGGTTCAAAAGGCCCTCGCGGAGGATACTTACGCCCAGGCTGCCCGGCAGGATCTTGAGGTGATCAACGCTGAATTAAAGACGATTGGATATGATGCCGCTGAACATGACCGGGTCAGAGAACTGACCAATCAAGGAGCTGACATTCAAGCGAAAAAGGCGGAGCTGGACAAAGCCGAAGCTGCCCTCAAACCTCTAGACCGCGAGATCTCGGAATTGAAGGAACAGCTGGAAGCTGATCGGATTAGCCTGCAGAATGAAGAAACCGAATTCGAACAGGCCCGCCAGCGCCTGGAAACAGCTAGAGAGAACGCTCCGGACACCCATCAGGCGGAACGCACATTGCTCGACCGCAAGGAGAAAGAGAACATCCTCCAGCGTGATGTCGGGGCAGCTCAACAAAAAGTAGCTGTTCTGGACAGCCAAAAAACCCGCCAAAAAGAGCTTGTTGCCCAGCGCGAGGAAATCACCCGGCGCGTGAAGGGATATCAACAGCTGGAAGCCGCCTTTGGAAAGAATGGCGTACCCGCCCTGCTGATCGAGCAGGCGCTGCCCAATATCGAGGCCAAAGCCAATCAGATCCTGGAAAGATTGACCGGCGGAGACATGTCCGTCCGCTTTATCACTCAACGAGAGTACAAATCTTCCAGCCGGGAAGACAAGAAAGAGACGTTGGATATTCAGATCAGGGACCAGGCGGGGATCCGCGACTATGAGATGTATTCCGGCGGTGAGTCCTTCCGGATCAACTTTGCTATACGTCTGGCGCTGTCCCATATCCTGGCCCAACGGGCAGGTGCTAAATTGCAGACCCTGGTGGTGGACGAGGGGTTTGGCAGCCAGGATTCGATAGGAAGGCAGCGGTTGATCGAAGCTATCAATCTAGTCCAGGGAGATTTTGAAAAGATCCTGGTGATCACCCATGTCGAAGAGATCAAAGAAGCCTTTTCAACACAGTTGCTGGTTGAAAAGACTCCCCAGGGTTCGCAGGTGACTTTGGTATAATTTGACGCGAATAAGATACCCAGGGACTGACCAGACGTAAAATTGAGCAGCCAGCAAGAAAATGAGAGTCCAGCAAATCAAGGAGAAGGACATGGCCGAAGTAGCTTATATCAATGAAAATGAATTCGAAGAAAAAGTGCTCAAGTCAGACCTGCCAGTGCTGTTAGATTTCACAGCTGCCTGGTGTGGACCCTGTAAGATGGTCACTCCCCTGGTGGAGGAGTTAGCCGGAGAATGGGAAGGTAAAGCCCGGGTTTATAAAATGGATGTGGATACCAACCAGCAAACTCCAGTCCAGCTGGGCGTGATGGGCATTCCTGCCCTGCTGCTGTTTGTCAACGGAGAAGTCGCCGCCAGGGTCACCGGCTTCAAACCCAAGAAGCAGCTTCTAAAAGCATTTGAGCCTCATCTTTAACCGCCAATGACCCTGATGGTCAGGGCGGGGTTTTTCCGGCCGGGATCCTCGTTCTGGAACCGGACCCTTACTGCAAATAGCAAACAGGGCCGCAATACGCGGCCCTGTTTTTATGATTTTTCTGGGATCCCGCTTGCTTAGAGGCCCGCTGCTTTCCGGATCTCGGCAGCCCGGGCTGTATTTTCCCAGGTCAGGTCCAGGTCATCGCGTCCAAAGTGGCCGTAGGCAGCCAGCTGCTGGTAGATCGGGCGCCGCAGCTGCAGATCGCGGATGATCGCGCCGGGTCGCAGGTCGAAGAACTCATTGACCAGAGAGATGATCTTTTCATCCGGAACATTCCCTGTGCCAAAGGTTTCTACCAGAACGCTCAGCGGATGGGCCACACCGATCGCGTAAGACACCTGGATCTCACAGCGGCTGGCCAGACCAGCTGCCACCACGTTCTTGGCGACCCAGCGAGCAGCATAAGCGCCGGAGCGGTCCACCTTCGTCGGGTCTTTTCCAGAAAACGCGCCGCCGCCGTGTCGTCCCATTCCCCCATATGTGTCGACGATGATCTTGCGTCCTGTCAGTCCGGCGTCACCCAGCGGCCCACCGGTCACAAAGCGGCCGGTCGGGTTGACAAAGACATTGAGATCATCATCCACCATCTCTTCCGGAAGTACCGGGAGGATGACCTCATCAAGGACAGCTTCGTGGATCTCTTCCTGGGAAATATTGGGGTCATGTTGTGTGCTGATCAGTGCTGTATCCACCCGAACTGGTTTCCCGTACTGATATTCAACCGTCACCTGGCTTTTTCCGTCTGGGCGAACCCAGTCCAGAATACCGCCTTTGCGGACCTCGGCCAGCCGTCGGGAAAGCTTGTGGGCCAGGTAAATGGGCATGGGCATCAGCATGGGCGTTTCGTCACAGGCATAGCCGAACATCATGCCCTGATCTCCAGCTCCAATGGCTTCAACCTCAGCTTCAGACATCTCTCCTGACCTGGCTTCCAGGGCATCATCCACACCCCTGGCTATATCGCCGGATTGCTGGGAGATGGCCACTAAAACACCGCAGGTCTGCCCGTCAAAACCTTTTTTCGCCCGGTCGTAGCCGATCCCGGTGATCACATCCCTGGCTAACTTGTCATAATTGATATCCGCCAAGGTGGTAATCTCTCCCAGCAGCATCACATAGCCGGTCTTGGTAGCTGTTTCACAAGCCACCCGTGACCGGGGATCCTGGGCCAGGCAGGCATCCAGGACCGCATCGCTGATCTGGTCGCACATCTTGTCCGGATGGCCTTCGGTAACTGATTCCGAAGTAAAAAGTAAACTTGGTACGCTGTTGAAAGTGTCACTCATAATCCCTCCCAAGGAATAACCCTTCCTTATTTAACGAAAATAGCCCCTTCAGACCGCAAGAAAGGGCAATAGGCAGGATTACCCTCTCATCTTCCAGAATACACCTGTCGGAGTTGGCACCATCTGCAGCGGGTAATGCTGCCCGGTTGCCGAGGTTTCACAGGGCCGTTCCCTCCACCTCTCTGGATAAGAGTGCCTTAGAGGCATCTTGATTTGTAGCTGGATAATAACACGACCCCCTGAGCATGTCAAATATCCCCCATTTTCCTCCAGGAGAGCCTGATTTACCGCTCCTGACCTCTCTCCAGGGTCGCGAAGCCCAGAGCTAACAAAAACCATTAGCCGAAAATATACTTTCATTGTATACTTACTGTACAATTGATCAGCCCCCGCGGCACCGCCAAAATAGGAAGCTATTATGAAGATCTCTGTCCTCCAAGAAAACCTCGCTCATGGTCTGAGCATTGTTTCACGCGCTGTCTCCCCCCGCAGTACCCTGCCGGTTCTCTCCAATATCCTGGTGGCTACAGATGATGGCCGACTACGACTTTCTGCAACCAACCTGGAAATGGGCATTACCTGCTGGATCGGGGCAAAAATCGAGGAGGAAGGGTCAACCACAGTACCCTCCCGGACATTTACCGACCTGGTCAGCACCATTCCTCCTGCTAAAACGGATATCACTCTCCATGAGCCCGGACAGACCCTGAACATCAAGAGCGGCTCACTGAACACAGACATCAAATGTATTGACGCCCAGGAATTTCCGCCCATGCCCTCTCCAGATCTGGAGGCAGGGATCGAGATCAACGTGACGGACTTCAAGGAAATGATCAAGCAGGTAGTATTTGCTGCCTCCCATGATGAAGCCAGGCCGATCCTCACCGGCGTGCTGGTCACTGTGGAAGACAATACCATCACCCTTGCCGCGGCAGATGGGTTCCGGCTCTCGGTCAGGACAGCCCAGCTTTCCTCCCCGGTTGCCTCTCCCATCAGGGCAGTCATCCCGGCCCGGGCTTTGAGTGAGCTGGCCCGCATCAGCAATGACGGCAGTGAAGTGGTCACCATGGCCTTACCACCCGAGCGGGGGCAGGTGATCTTCCGCACCAAGGACATCGAACTCACCTCTCAGCTGATCGAGGGGACCTTCCCTGATTATCAGCAGATCATACCCAAGGATTATCAGACCCGAACCATCCTGGCAACCTCTGCCTTCCTGAAGTCCTGCAAACAAGCTGAGATCTTCGCCAGAGAAGGATCGCTGATCGCTCAGGTCAACATCCGGCCGGGCCCTGAAGAGAACTCTCCTGGTGAAGTGGAGATCTCCGGTCAGTCCGAAGAGACCGGTTCAAGCCAGGCGATCATGGATGCCACGATCGAAGGCGAAGACATCATCATTGCATTTAATGTGCGCTATCTCAGGGAAGTGCTGGATGTGATCAGCACACCTAATGTAGCCCTGGAGACATCCAAACCCACCAGCCCGGGTGTGATTCGCCCGGTAGGTGATGAAAATTTCC
>JARROG010000087.1:0-9402 GCA_037384185.1 Anaerolineales bacterium
AATCGACTTTAAGAAGCAATCAACAGCCTACCAGGCTATGCTCTACAGCGCATCCAAAGAAAGCTGGGTGGATGGCATCATTTCTCGCGGCTATTATGCCCCGGTAATCTTGCGAGACAAATCAATATCGATCCATGGCAAACCGGCTGAAGAATTGGTCTGGGATTGGTTCGAAGCCTTACGTTGACCATAGGCCAATATTTGAGTACTTAAATCAAGAACATTCGAATTGTTAACCTATTATTTGAATTGCTGATTGGCTCTTGTAAATTCAAGGTCTATTGCTATAATACTAATCCATTTCAACACCTAACCCATCCATGCAGGAAAATGGATGGGTTTTAAATGCGTAATAATAGGCAGGTAATTAAAAGTTGTGATGACAAAAGTAAAAACAAGCGTTACAGAACAAACTTTGGACTTCGAGAATCCCCTGGCCCAACTGCTGCAGCTGGGCAGCGATAAGGGGTTTGTGACTCTGGACGATATCTCTCAGCTTTATCCAAAAGCGGAAAACAACGTGGATCAACTGGAAGAGGCCTTTTCGGCTCTGTTAACAGCAGATATCCCTTATGTTGCCAGCGAAGACGAGATCGATGACGGTATCGAAGAGGACGAAGACGACGAAGAAGAAGATGAAGATGAACTTGACGGGTATCATGATACCGACAATGATCTCTTCGATGATGAAGACCCCCTAGAAAACATCAGCACCAACGACACAGTCGGCCTGTACATCAAACAAGCCGGGAAAGTGCCGCTGCTGACCCGGGAAGAAGAACAAAATCTCACCAGCCTGATCGATGAAGGCAGGAAAGCCCAGATACGTCTGGCTGAAGATGATTTATCACAATCCGAACGGGAGAAGCTGAGCGAAATCGTGAACGAGGGCTGGGAGGCTTTTGAACACCTGATCCAGGCGAACTCCCGGCTGGTGATCAGCATTGCCAAAAAATACGTTGGTCGTGGAGTATCTTTCTTGGACTTGATCCAGGAAGGTAATATCGGCATGATGCGGGCTGCGTTGAAATTCGAACGAGACCGGGGATATAAATTCAGCACCTACGCAACCTGGTGGATTCGCCAGGCGATCACCAGAGCGATTGCTGACCAAGGCCGGACAATCCGGGTGCCTGTCCATATGGGCGACAAGATCAACAAAATGATCCGCATGCAGCATCAACTCAAGCAGGAACTTAACCGGGATCCGAATCCAGTTGAACTGGCAGAAGCCCTGAATGTCACACCTGACGATGTCCAGGACATGATGAAGCACGCCAGGCGGCCGCTTTCACTGGAGATGCCCACAGGAAAGGAAGATGATGCTTTGTTAGGCGATTTCATCGCTGACACGGAGATCACTCCTCCCGACGAAGAGGCAACGAACATCCTGCTCAGAGAACATCTCCAGGAAGCCTTATCTGAGCTTCCCCCCAGGGAAACAAAGATCCTGGAAATGCGCTACGGCCTGGTTGATGGCAGAACCCTGACGCTCAATGAAGTAGGAAAGAAGATGGGCGTCACTCGGGAAAGGATCCGGCAGATCGAAGCCCAGGCTCTGCGTAGATTGCGCAACCCCCGCATCCAGGAAAAGCTCCAGGCTTATCTGGACTGACCGAATAAAGAAAAAACGAAAAAGAGGAACGACTGCAACTTGGCAGCCGTTCCTCTTTTTTGTTTTGTCGTCTGGCCAGCTTCTGGCTATTTCAAATACAGGTCTCCCCAGCTGGTGGGGTCAGAATAGAACCTTGTCGATACATTGCTGACCATGGTCTGCTGGATCAGTTTATCAGCTTTGTCGTTATCGGAGATTGATATGGCAAACCCGTAATGATCGCCAACACTTGGGTTGGCTACACCCAGCAGGTCCCAGGGGATTTTGAATTCCACCTGATAGCCTTTACCGCTTTCAATGGCCCCGATCTTGATTTCGGTTTTCTTACCAGCTTCAGTTTTGGGGAACCACATATAGGCCTGGGGCGGCCCAGGGGTACATCCTGTCATCACTTTGCCGCTGAGCATCGCACAGGTATCAATGCCATAGCGCCCGGGCGAGATCCCGATCTGATAATCATCTGCGGTCATGGCCTGAAGATAATAATCAGCGCTCACATAACGATCAAAGAGAATCTCGATGCTATCACCCAAATAGATTTGTTCCTTGGTCCCTTCCTGAACGTACTTGTCATCCTTGACCCGAACACCGATATATAGGTAATCCTCATCCCAACCCGCGACCACTGTACCTGAACTATCCAGTTCACCAGACCAATTGGCGCCCCCATAAACCACATAGTTGATCACCTTCTGAATGGGAGGATCCCACTCGTAGAGGTCACCATCGATATTGATGTTCTTTGTCAGATAGGTCGCGGTGATTGAAGGACCACTTCGCACTGCGGGACCGACATAGGAGATATCGGAATCTAGAGTCGCTGTAGGAGATTCTTCATCCGGGGTCTCCGTCACATCAGGTGTGCTGGTACTGGTGGGCAAGGGAGCTGTTGTCGCTGTTGCCTGGTCTCCTCCATCGGAGCCTGAACCAGAAGAATCACCCGCCGCCGATGTCGCCGGCACCGCCTGGGTAGGTTCGAACAAGGCAGTCATGGTCTTGTCTGGTGTCGGAAAAGAAAAGGGTGTCGGTGTGGAAAATCCCGGCAGCGTACAACCGGAAAGCACCGATACCACGATTACGACCACTATGACCTGGCGTATCTTGATTTTGTCCATAAAGATATCCTCCTCAATGAGGCTTCTGCCGAACTTCCAGCATATATAATAGAATTATATACGAAATTGACTCTGCCTTCTCTTTCGAAGGTGCGAAATCCTTGGTACTCCTATAAGCATCCCCGCCCCGCCGAGGTCCACACGTTCAGCAACCCTGAGAGGGATCCCCGCGGCAGGATCATATCCACCTGCTTTTCAGGAATCCTGGAGACTCCTTCTCAGCAACACATCAAGGCTGCTGATGACGCGGCGGCTCTGGGATGGTTCGACCTGGATGATCTCCCACAATTGGCCTTTGATCATCAATTGATCATCCAGAAAGCCGCTCAAACCGTTCTCGCTCAGGAAACCAAACCCTGAAGTCTTTGGGTTCCCGTTAAAATAAAACACCCCACCGTGCCGTGTGTGATTTAGTCTTGAACCTGCTTTCGCAGATTGGGATCCGCATCAGGATTTTCGCCTTGGCTCAAGCCTATCGCGTACGTCCCTCGATATAGGACCCCTAAAAGTTGGTGTTGGCTCAAAACACGTTGATCACATCGCGAACACAGTAGGGTGGTAACAATTTACCATAGCTCAGCGCTGCTGAATAGGGCAAATCTGCCTTTTCTCCCATTTCAGTGTTTCAGTCCAGATCTACCTTGATATGCAGCTCCTCCAACTGCTTCGGCTCCACTTCTGAAGGTGCATTTCCCA
The DNA here is from genome assembly GCA_037384185.1 of Anaerolineales bacterium. Classification (GTDB taxonomy): domain Bacteria; phylum Chloroflexota; class Anaerolineae; order Anaerolineales; family UBA11858; genus B10-G9. Next base: position 3,427 of record JARROG010000087.1, read on the forward strand.
TTAGATCCCGAGCTGATTGGTTCTTAGGAAAGGCGATCACTTCCCTGATATTGGGTTCATCTGCCAGCAGCATGCACAGCCGGTCGATTCCCGAGGCAATCCCACCATGGGGTGGAGTTCCGTACGAAAAAGCAGTCAGCATATGACCAAATCTCTCTCGGGCTACTTCCAAATCTAACCCAATGAGTTCAAAAATCTTCTCCTGAAGGTCTGCGTTATGAATCCTGATCGATCCTCCCCCGATCTCATAACCGTTCAGTACCAAATCATACTGCTGTCCCCTTACCTGGGATGGATCCTCTTCCAGCATAGCGATGTCCTCGATCATGGGGGATGTGAAAAGATGGTGGCTGGGATCCCAGCGCTCCTCGTCATGATTGTAGGTCACCAGCGGGAAATCAATGACCCAGCAAAAACCCAGAACATCTTGATCGACAAGGTCCAAACGGTCGCGGAGCTCTTCCCGGAGCCTGCCCAGGCTTTCATAAGCAACTTCTGCCTTATCGGCCACGAATAACAACAGATCTCCATCTTCTGCTCGAAGGCGGGAAATCAGTTCTTCCTTAACTTCTGGATCCAGAAACTTCGCAAAAGATGAGCGCTCCTCACCATCTGTGGTCAAAGCCAGATAAGCGAGACCCTTCGCTCCATACGTTTTGACATATTCTGTCAGCTCATCGATCTGTTTCCGACTGTAATCGCCCAAACCCTTGGCGTTAATACCCCGGATTGTCCCACCTTTAGCAACGGTATCCGCAAAGACTCGGAAACCGGATTCAGGTCCAAGATCAGAGATATCCACCAGCTCCAATCCAAAGCGGATATCCGGATTGTCCTTTCCGTACCTGTCCAGAGCCTGTTGATAAGTCAGTCGCGGCCAGGGCGTTTCCAGGATCCGTTTTTGGGGTGTGACCTCTTGAACCAGGCTGGTATAAAGACCTTCCAACAGGTCCATGACATCTTCTCTCTCAACAAAGGACATTTCAATATCAAGCTGGGTGAACTCTGGCTGCCGATCTCCCCGCTGGTCTTCGTCCCTGAAGCAGCGAGCGATCTGGAAATACCGCTCCATCCCCGCAACCATCAGCATCTGCTTGAGCTGTTGGGGGGACTGTGGAAGGGCATAAAACTGCCCGGGGTGGACGCGGGATGGCACAATATAATCCCTGGCGCCTTCAGGCGTTGTCTTGAAGAGGATTGGCGTTTCAATTTCCAAAAAATCTTTCTGGTCCAGGTAGCGGCGGATAAAAGCAACTACTTTATGGCGGAGTATGATATTATCGCGCATCCGGGGCCGTCTCAAATCAAGATAACGGTATTTCAACCGGGTCTGCTCCTCAACTTCCTCTTCCTGATTGATCAGGAACGGGGGAGTTTGAGCGGGATTCAATACTTCGACCTCGCTCAACTCAACTTCTATCTCACCAGTTGCCAGATCTTTATTCTGCATCCCTTCCGGCCGCTCCCTGACCTTGCCTACAGCCCGAATTACCCACTCAGTCCGGACAGGGTCCAACGCCTGGTGTACTTCTGGAGAGGTCTCGGGATTTGACACAATCTGGACCACACCAAAACGATCCCTCAGGTCTATGAACCTTACCCCACCAAGATCCCGGACACGGTCCACCCAGCCCGCCAGAGAAACTTCCTTGCCAACATCAGCAACCCTCAGTTCACCACAAGTATGTGTCTTATACATCATTCCTCCAGAAATCGATTTCCTCAAGATTTAGGCATTATAGCACGCGGCAGAACGACTGGCGTGATTCCTAACTCAGGAAGAGCACTGCCACACCCAGCAGAGCGATCACTGTCCCGGCAACCGCTCCCCAGCCTATCTTCTCAGCAAAGAATTTTGCTTCGACCGGCAGTAAAAATATCGGCGTAAGCGCCATCAGTGTGCTGGCAACACCAATGCTGGTATGCTGAAGCGCGAATAATGACAGGGATACACCCAGAAAGGGCCCAGTAAAGGCTCCTCCTACAATGGCACCCAGCGCCCGGGGATTGGTGCGAACTTGCTGCCAGGTCATTTTCAGCTTGCCCTGAAAGATAGTTAGCGCGCCGATAACCAGGAAAGCCGTGACCATCCGGATGTAATTTCCACTGAGCGCAGAGAAGCTTCCCTGTAATCCTGGTTTTGCCAGTACGACCCCTAATCCCTGGCCGGTGGCTGCCCCCAGTCCGAAGATGATCCCCCGCAGATAATCTTTGTTTTTACTTTTGACTCGCTGGTTGCTGTCCAGAATGACCCAGGCCACGCCCAATAACGTTAGCAAAATTCCCAAGATCTGAAGTCTGACAAGTTTCTCTCCCAGTAAAACCCAGGCGATCACCGCGGCAATAATGGGCGCCAGACTCATCATCAGCATTGCGATCCGAGGACCAATCCAGATAAAAGATTGAAACAGGAAGGCATCCCCCAGCACGAGTCCGACAATTCCTGAACTCCCCAACCACAACCAGCGCTCCCAACCAGCCTGGACAGGCCAGGGCTGCCCAAGCAAAATCCAATGTCCGATTATGAGGAATAGACAGGCTGCCAGCAGTCTGACGCGGTTGACTACCATCGAGCCAACTTTCCTCCCAGCAACCGTGAACAACGCGGAGTTGACCGCATAGGTGATGGATGTGACGATTGCAGCAATTTCCCCGATATACAACATATCCGCCAAAATTCCGTATGATATATTTAATAGTCTTCTATTGTACCGGATGGTTTCAAACCGAGAGAAAATCTCCGGCACCAGCTTATCGCTCTGGGAGGAAAAATGGATTATAAGATCAGCGGCACAGTCATGGAATCGGTCGATATACATCTCAAACAGGGTGAATCCATCTATTCAGAGTCCGGGGGGATGGCCTGGATGAGAGGTATCTTTGAAATGGATACCAATACCCGAGGCGGTTTGGGAGCCGGCCTGGGAAGAATGCTGGCGGGAGAATCACTCTTCCTTACTACCTATACCTGTAAAAGCCCAGATGGATTGATCACTTTTACGCCAGAAGTGCCGGGGAAGGTGATCGCTATTCCCCTGACAGCAGGCCAGGATATCATCTGTCAGAAAGATGCGTTTATGTGCGCTGAAGAATCGGTCAGCATAGAAATGTTTTTCCGAAAACGGCTGGGTGCAGGCTTATTTGGCGGGGAAGGATTCATCTTGCAGAAGATCAGCGGGCCAGGTACAGCTTTCGTTGAGATCCCGGGCGAAGTCCGAAAGATCGAATTGGGTCCCGGGGAAAGCATGAAAGTTGATCCCGGGCATATCGCCATGTTCGAACCAACTGTTGATTACGATATAGCCGCCGTAAAAGGCATAAAAAACGTACTTTTCGCTGGGGAAGGCTTATTTCTGGCGACTCTCAAAGGTCCAGGAAATGTCTGGCTCCAGAGCTTACCGCTAGCTAATCTGGCCCTGAAGCTGGCTCGTTATATGCCCTCGAAACGCTGATCAGACTACCTACCAACCCAAGAACACTTCCGGTCCCTCCTGAAAACCGGGAGTGTTCTTTTTAAGCCTTAAGCCGGACTTCATGATCTCGATCCACTTTTCAGTGTATACTGAGGGAAATTCTTCCAGGGAGGGCAGATGGACTTATTGGAGCAGCGTATCCGCCAAGACGGCCAGTACATCGGGGACGGCATCCTGAAAGTGGACGGATTCATCAACCACCAGGTGGATCCTGTTCTGATGAACGAAGCCGGGAAAGAGTTCGCCAGGATATTCAAGGATGTCGAGGCTACCAAGATCCTGACCGCGGAGATCTCCGGCATCGCTCCCGCTGTATCTGCTGGATTACACCTCCGGATCCCGGTCGTATTCGCCCGGAAACATAAGCCAATCACCATGCCGGACCAGGTGCTGCTGACATTATCCCCTTCTCATACCAAAGGTAGAATGGTCGAGCTGATCGTTTCCCCGGAATATCTGGGAAAAGGTGAGCGCGTGCTGATCATTGATGATTTCCTGGCCACTGGGAAAACCATCGAAGGGTTGATCCGGCTGGCTCAGATCGCTGGTTCAACGGTCGTCGGTGTCGGCACCTTGATTGAGAAGACATTCGAGGATGGCCGCCGCCGCCTGGAAGAGATGGGCTTGGCAGTGCATTCCCTTGCCCGCATCAAATCGATGTCAGAAAAAGAGATCATCTTCCACTGACCATGGAAAATGCTGCCATCCTGATCCTGGATTATGGATCTCAGTACACCCAATTGATCACCCGGGCAGTCCGGGAGCAGTCAGTCTATTCCCTCCAGCTTCCCTGGAATACCAGCGAGTCTGAAATCAAAGAAATCCAGCCCAAGGGAATCATTCTCTCGGGAGGACCGGACTCTATCTATTCCCCCGGCGCTCCTGGAATTTCCCCTTCACTATTGTCCATGGGGGTCCCCATCCTGGGGATCTGCTACGGCATGCAGGCAATGGCTGGAGCTCTGGAAGGCGAGATCAACCCATCCGCTGCAGGAGAATATGGACCTGCTCTGCTGGAGGTTAGTAATGACAATCCCTTGCTCCCGGCAGGGAAGCATCGGGTGTGGATGTCTCACGGAGACCAGATCACCCACATTCCCCCGGGATTCTCTCTCCTCGCATCCACCAGCAACACGCCAATTGCCGCTATGGGGAATCAGGAGCGTCAATTTTATGGTGTTCAGTTTCATCCGGAAGTCAAACATACAGCCATTGGCAAGGAGGTCATTGGCAATTTCCTGTTCAAGATCTGCCAGCTGACGCCCAGCTGGACAGCAGGTTCAATTATCGAGAACAGCCTAGGACAAATTAGAGAAACCGTTGGAAACGACCGTGTTATCACCGCAGTCAGCGGCGGTGTGGACTCCACTGTTGCCGCCGCCCTTGTCCAGCGCGCTGTTGGCAGCCAGCTGGATGCCGTGTTCGTTGATACCGGCCTCCTGCGAAAAGATGAGGCATTAACAGTTCAATCTGCCCTGAGAGCAGCATTATCCAGCAATTTGCACACGGTCCAGGCAGCCGAAATATTCTTCAAGGACCTGGCAGGGGTCACTGACCCAGAAGAGAAAAGAGTCCGGATCGGCAACCGATTTATCCGGATCTTCGAAGAGCAAGCATTGCGCCTGGCAGAGCCGCGGTTCCTGGTTCAAGGAACGATCTATCCAGACGTTGTAGAATCAGCAGCTCCTGATCGGAATGCCGCAGATATGATTAAAACTCACCATAATGTCGGCGGCCTTCCAGAGTCCATGAATTTCCAATTGATCGAACCTCTCAGATTCCTTTTTAAGGACGAGGTTCGCAAGATTGGTCTGGAATTGGGCTTGCCCGATGAATTGATCTGGCGCCAACCTTTCCCGGGGCCGGGATTGGCAATCCGCTGCCTGGGCGAAGTGACCAAGGAACGGATCGAAATACTCCAGGAAGCAGATGCCATATTCATCGATGAACTCCGGGAAGCCAATTTGCTTCGGTATCAAAGGGGGCAGTCTGGATCTGGCTCTTCTCAAGCGTTTGCTGTACTGCTTCCCATCAAGACTGTAGGAGTAATGGGAGATCAGCGCACCTATGAGAATGTATTGGCCCTGCGCGCAGTCACAACTGACGACTTCATGACCGCAGATTGGTCCCGGCTGCCTGCAGATTTGCTGGCAGCGATTGCCAACCGGATTGTCAACGAAGTCGCTGGCGTGAACAGAGTTGTTTATGACATCACCAGCAAGCCACCCGCCACCATTGAGTGGGAGTAACCTCAGCACCCGGTAGAGGATGTAAGACCTGCCCTTCTGTTCACATCAGAAAATTAACAACCTGGCTGGGTTATGGTACTCCCAGCACAGGAACCAAGGGATAGACATTGCCCCAACCTTCAGACCACGATAGAAGGCGAGAGCAGTGGAGATTGCCGGACAATTGAATTATGCCTATACGCAGTTTATTTGCCGCATCCACTATGGAAAAGGAACCAAAGGACATTGACTGATGACGGAAAGAAGGAAAGTTG
>JARROG010000088.1:0-12031 GCA_037384185.1 Anaerolineales bacterium
TGGGTATGGAGATCTCGCAATCGGTCAAGGACCTGGGTCGTCAGCTGAATATTGAGCTGGATGATTATGGTTTCTGTCATACCACGCTGTTCGATCCCCTGCAGACCAGTCGGGCCGGCCTCTATGTGGCAGGACCGTTCCGCGAACCCAAAGACATTCCAGAATCCGTTATGGAAGGCAGCGGCGCAGCCGCCAAAGCTTCACAGCTTCTCGCACCATCCCGCCACACGCTGGCCGTCACTCAGGAATATCCTGAAGAACGGTCTGTTGCCGGACAGGAGCCCCGGATCGGGGTATTCATCTGTCATTGCGGATCCAATATTGGAGGATATCTTGACGTACCCTCAGCCGCTGAATATGCATCATCCCTGCCGCATGTTGTACTGGCAGAACACAACCTGTACACCTGTTCGCAGGACACAGTGGCTCGTATCATCGAAAAAACCAAGGAACTGGACCTGAACCGGGTTGTGGTGGCGTCCTGCACTCCCATCACACATGAACCGCTCTTCCAGGATGCAATCCGCCAAGCTGGTTTGAATCCTTATCTATTCGAAATGGCCAACATCCGCAACCAATGCTCCTGGGTGCATTCAGACGACTGGGACAAAGCAACCGAGAAAGCCAAAACTTTAATCCGGATGGCTGTCGCCCGGGCGGAAAAGCTTGACCCGGTTGAGGTCAATCATGTTTCCGTCTGTCAGGAAGCGTTGGTGATCGGCGGCGGAGCAGCCGGCCTGAACGCTGCCCTGAATCTGGCCGGCCAGGGATTTCCGGTTCATATTCTGGAGCGCGAAGACCACCTGGGTGGCAATCTGAACCAGCTGCATTATTTCTCATCCTCGGATCATGACCCTCTGCTGACCCGTCCCTCGGATTATCTGGCGGAGCTTCTGGGGAATGTTCAGTCTGATCCGTTGATATCCGTCTATACCAATGCCGAGCTGCTGGAAACGGAAGGATTCAAAGGCAACTTCACATCCACTGTGCAGCACGGAGAAGAGGTCCTCACCATCCAGCACGGTGTGATCATCATCGCCACCGGTGGAATAGAATACAAAGGAGAAGAATACCAATACGGGAAATCTCCTCATATTAAAACCCAGCAGGAGTTCGAGAATTATCTGGGTTCTTTCCTGGCTGAGCGATCTGGTTCCACTTCCCAGACTGCCCCCGCAGATCTGCCAGACAGAGTAACAATGATCCAGTGTGTGGGTCCAGCAGAAAAATACTGCAGCAGGATCTGCTGTACTACTGCGTTGAAAAACGCCCTTAAACTTAAAGAGCTGAAACCTGAAGCAGAGATCACTGTGCTCTACCGCGATATCCGGACCTACGGATTCAAAGAACGTGTATACACCGAGGCCAGGGAGGCTGGGATCCGGTTCATCCACTTTGAATTCGATCAGAAACCCGAGGTTGAGATCAACACCGGTGAGCTTCCAGATGGCAACCTTGTGGTGGGCATTTTCGAGCCGGTCCTGAAACGATCCGTTCAGCTGCCGACGGACATGCTGGTGCTTTCCAACCCGGTGATCCCAGCTCCTGGCACCAAAAACCTTGCCAATTTACTGAAGTGCTCCACTGACATGGACGGCTTTTTCATGGAAGCCCACGTCAAGCTGCGTCCGGTGGATTTTGCAGCAGACGGAGTATTTATGGCAGGCATGGCTCACTATCCAAAATTCCTGAGTGAAAGTATCGCCCAATCCCAGGCAGCGGCTTCCCGGGCTGCCCTGGTACTGTCCCAGGAAAAGATCCTGACCAATTCCCGGGTAGCACAGGTAGATCCAGAAAAATGCGTCGGCTGCCTGACCTGCGTCCGGATCTGTCCTTATAATGTCCCCCGGATCTCACCGGATCTGGTGGGAGTTGGGGGCATCGTCGGGGCGGCATTTATTGAAGCTGCTGTCTGCCATGGATTCGGTTACTGTGCCTCTGAATGCCCGGCCCAGGCGATCCAGGTCCGTCACAGCACGGATATCCAAACCATAGAAAAAGTCGAAGCCCTGATGATGAAAATCGATTAAGGAAGAATCGGAATCCATGAACAACACCTTCTGCCCTGATATTGTCGCTTTCTGCTGCCATTACTGCGCTTATGCGGCAGCTGACCTAGCAGGTTCCATGCGCTTGAGCTATCCGCCTTCGTTAAAAATCGTCGAGATGCCCTGCACCGGCAAAGTGGATCCCGTCTACATCCTGGATGCCCTGGAAGCCGGGGCAGATGGTGTCCTGGTAGCGGGTTGACTGCCTGGCGACTGCCATTACCTGGAAGGTAATCTCCAAGCACGAAGAAGAGTTGATCACATCCACGAACTGCTGGCAAAGGTCGGGATAGACAGTGATCGGGTACGGATGGTGAATGTCTCCGCAGCCATGGGGGGCCAATTCGCCCAAGATGCCGTTGAATACACAGAGAAGATCAGGGAGCTGGGACCAAATCCCCTCAAAGCTGTTTAGTTCGGTGTCCAACATGATCGAAAACCGCCATTCCACAGCTGATGAGGTGCCCTTGAGTGGATTTCCCAGGCAGGAATATCTTTCAAATGGTGTCAAAAAAGGTGATGAACGTCAACATGCCGGAAATCAGACGATGGAGTATAAATTCAGGAGGTACAGCGGCTGGAAATTCCCGCTGTCAAACAGGATGGCTAACAGGTCGCCCAATCCCCCGGAAAGGGAGAATTTACTGGTTAAACCTGCCCTTCTGGATCCGTAGACAAGATCAATTATTCGGGGGGAGACCGCCGCACTGGAGAACCCGGCCGGGGCAGATTCCCTCAATACTACCTTTATAGTTGGTATCGAACCGTTATAAGAGGAGACAAGTATGATTATTGGCGAACAAAAATCACTCGAGGAAATCCAAGGCCTGCTAGGCGATGCCGAGAAGGTACTGGTTGTTGGCTGTGGTACCTGCGTGACAGTCTGCTTTGCAGGAGGATCCCGGGAAGCACAAATCCTTTCCTCCTCTTTACGGATGTCCTCAAAGATCAACGAACACCCCCAGCAGGTGACGGACGTCACTGTCCAGCGCCAATGTGAGTGGGAATATCTGGATGAGATCGAGAAGGAAATTGGCGAGGCAGACGTAGTCCTTTCCCTGGCCTGCGGGATCGGCGTCCAGGCCATCGCAGAGCATTTTCCAAATTCCTGGGTTGTACCGGGACTGAATACCACCTTCCTGGGAGTCCCGGTCGAGCAGGGAGTCTGGGAAGAGCGCTGCGCTGCCTGTGGTGATTGCGTGCTGGGTCTCACCGGCGGTATCTGCCCCATTGCCCGCTGCTCAAAATCCTTGCTGAACGGACCCTGCGGGGGATCTGAAGACGGGCACTGCGAGGTGGACCCGGAAATTCCTTGCGCCTGGCAGCTGATATTTGACCGACTGACCGAAATGGGGAAACAGGAAGTGCTCCTGGAACTCCAAACCCCCAAAAATTGGCGTGTATCCAGGGACGGCGGCCCCCGAAAGATCATCCGGCAAGATTTGCGGCTGATTTCAGACGAACTTGAAGCGTAGGTTGAGGAGAATGCTTAATGAGCGGCAATGACAACGGTTACCTGGTAGGTTCCCACCTCGAAAAAATGCTGCGGGCAGGCCACTTCGCCGTCACCGGCGAACTCGGTCCTCCCCAGAGTGCAGACCCGGGAGTGATCAAGACAAAAGCTGAGCTGCTAAAAGGTTATGTGGATGCAGTCAACATCACGGATAACCAGACTGCCATCGTGCGCATGTCCAGCATCGGTGCCGGCACCCTTGTGCTGCAGGAAGGATTAGAACCGGTCATTCAGATGACCTGCCGGGATCGCAATCGGCTGGCCATCCAGGCGGACCTGCTGGGCGCCTATGCCCTGGGACTCCGCAACCTGCTCTGCCTGACCGGCGACCACCAGACCTTTGGGAATCACCCTACTGCCAAGAATGTCTATGATATGGACTCGCTGCAGATGGTCCAGATGGTGACCGATATGCGCGATAAAGCTATCTTCCAGAGTGGAGACGATTTTAAAGGCCAAACAGCAAAATTCCTGGTCGGTGCAGCTGCCGCACCTTTCGCTGATCCGCTGGATTTCCGACCGCTGCGCCTGGCCAAAAAAGTCCGGGCTGGTGCAAATTTCATCCAGACCCAGCTGATCTATGATGTCGACGCCTTCGCCGCCTACATGGAAAAAGCCAGGGAGCTCGGAGTCCATGAGCAGGCTTATATCCTGGCTGGTGTGGGACCGCTGAAGAGTCCAGGCATGGCAAAATATATGAAGAACAACGTACCTGGCATCCTAGTCCCTGATGATGTGATCGAGAGGATGACAGAAGCCGGGAAAGAATGGGCCGGGAAGAAATCCTCCGAGCTCTCACCGGAAGAGAAAAAGGCGCGCTCTGCCGCCTGGAAGACGGAAGGCATCCAGGTTTGCATTGACCTCATCAAAGAGATCCAGAAAATCGAGGGAGTTGCCGGTATTCACATCATGGCGATTGAGTGGGAAGAAGCGGTTGAACCGATTGTAAAAGGTGCCGGCCTCTACCCCCGACCAGAAGTTCAGTAAGCGGTTTTCTTATTCGTATTTCAAGAGGATAGGTAACATGTCAGAGGCAATTAACACTTCAACAGCGCCGACCATTACCATAAACGGAAACCTGGCGGAAAGGATCCGGGAAGAACTTGGCGAGAACGTCTACCTCTGCTACCAGTGTGTGAAATGCACCAGCGGTTGTCCAGTATCGGACTATTTCGACTGGCAGCCCAACCAGATCATGCGCTCGGTCCAGCTGGGACAGGAAGATATCGCCCTGGAATCCAAGACTCCCTGGCTGTGTTCCTCGTGCCTGACCTGCACTACCCGCTGCCCGCAGGGATTGAACATCACTGCAATCATGGAATTCCTCACCAGGGAAGGCCTGGCACGCGGTTTCAAACCCAAGATCCCGGAGACCAACCGCTTTAACAGAGCTTTTATGCGTGAGGTTAACCTGTGGGGACGCTCTTATGAGCCAGGTCTGATGGCTGAACTGATCCTGCAGAGCCCCAGAACACTGATTGATGACCTGCAGCTCTATCTGCGCTTCTTTCAAAAGGGCAAAGTTGGGTTCATACCCCACCCTGCTCGGATGCCTTCCAAGAAGGACATCAAAACCAAACCTGGTGCAGCCGACCGGGTAGCCTATTATCCAGGCTGCTCACTCGAGACCACAGCAACGGAGTACAACCATTCCACCCTGGAAGTCTGCGAGGCGCTAGATTTCAGCCTGGATGAGCCCAAAGGTTGGCTCTGCTGCGGAAGTTCAGCTGCCCACCGAGCAGATCCGCAGGCAGCTCTGCATTTGCCAATGGAGAACTTGGCCCTGATCGAAAGGCAAGGTTATAAAGAAGTTACCATGCCCTGCGCAGCCTGTTTCAACCGCCACAAAGCAGCCCAATACGAGATCCGCACCCATCCAGAACACAAGGAGATGGCAGACCAGCTGCTGAACTATGAATACCAGGACGAGGTATACGTCAGCACAATGATCGAGTCCATCTATAACCATGTCGGACCCCAAAAGGTCGCCGAGAATACCCAAAAACCACTCAAGGATTTAAAAGTGGTTTGTTATTACGGCTGCCTGCTCACCCGGCCGCCAGAGGTAACCGAATCAGAACATCCAGAATATCCAATGGAAATGGATCACTTGCTGGAAGCCATGGGAGCAGAAGTGCTGGATTGGTCCTATAAAACCACCTGCTGTGGAGCTGGACATGCTCTCTCCCGGCCAGATATCGTGATTGACCTCAGTGGAGAGATCACCCAGGCTGCAATTGACCAGGGCGCGGATGCAATTGCTGTTGCCTGCCCGCTTTGCCATATGAATCTGGATGCCAGGCAGTTCCAGATGGAGATCGATCATGAAATCCCCATCCTGTATTTCACGCAATTGATGGCGGTCGGTTTGGGCCTGCCGGAGAAATCCGCTGCCCTCAACAAGAACATTGTGGATCCCAGGCCGCTGCTGAAAAGCAAAGGGTTGCTCGGGTAGCTGCCGCCCGGCTAAAAGCTAAAGAAGAGATCCCCGCCCGGATCTCTTCTTTTCATGCGCCAGGACCGATAGCAGAATATCACAACTTTCAGGATAAACGTATTAAGCCAGACTGGGTCCAATTGACAGGCGATATCAGTTCGTATACACTATTTTTTGTTGGGCAGAACTGCATAAGACTGCACCTACAAGTTCACATTTAAATCAAAACCAAACTTTCCTCCAAGGAGGCCGCTGTGTACAAAAAACTTTTTATCCCTGGTCCAACTCATGTCGTAGATGAGATTCTGGATGCGATGGCCGTTCCCATGATCGGACATCGAGACACGCTCTATTCCGATCTGCATGGTGCTGTGGTCGGGAAATTGAAAAAATTCCTGCACACCGACGGACACATCTATCTTTCTACATCCTCTTCCACCGGCATGATGGAAGGCTCGATCCGCAACCTGGTCAACAAAAAAGTATTGATGACCGATTGTGGGGCTTTTTCCAAACGCTGGGCAGAGATTGCCCAGCTGAACGGGAAGGACATCGATGTCATCCAGGTCGATATGGGACAGGCTACCACCCCGGAAATGGTGGACAAATTCCTTTCCAAAGGCGGCTTTGAAGCGGTTTGCATCACCCACAACGAAACTTCCACTGGTGTGATGAATCCCATCCAGGAAATCGGTCAGCTGGTCAAGGAGAAATACCCCGACGTGCTGGTGCTGGTAGATGCGGTCAGCTCGATGGCCGGGACTGATATCAAGGTCGATGACTGGAACCTGGATGTTGTTCTGGCACCCCCCGGACTGTGCGTGGTTACCGTTTCCGAGCGGGCCCTGCAGCGCTCTGCTGAGGTCGAAAACAAAGGCTATTACTTCAATTTCGAAGTCCTGGCGAAGAAAGCAGTCAATGATCAGACCCCGGCAACTCCTGCCATCAGCCTGGTGAACGCGCTAAATGTGCAGATGGACCGGATCTACGAGGAAGGTCCTGAAAACCGCTTCCAGCGCCATCTGGATATGGCCGAGCATGTCCGCTCCTGGACCAGAAAGAACTTCGCCCTCTACAGCGATGAAAACTACCTTTCCCCCACTGTCACCAACGTGCACAATACCCGCGAGATCGATGTAGTCGCTCTGAACGCGGAACTTGCCAAACGGGGAGCGATGATCTCCAACGGTTACGGAGCGTTGAAAGGCAAATGCTTCCGGATCGCCCACATGGGCGATCTGCAGATAGCAGATGTCAAGTGGCTCACGGACCAGATCGACGACATCCTGGGTTTATAAACTAAAGAACGGGCGTTTCCGAATTGGAAACGCCTGTTTTCTTATCTTTTGTGAGGAAATATGAAAGTCCTAATTTGCGATGCAACGGATCCAAAAGCGCTCAAAATCATCGAGGATGCTGGCATTGAGGTTGTCAATCAACCAGATATCACTCCGGACGAACTGCTGGAGACCATCCCGGATTTTCCCTGTATGGTCGTTCGCAGCCGGACAAAAGTCACCAAACAGGTAATTGACGCTGGAAAATCCCTGAAAGCGATTGTCCGGGCTGGCGTTGGCCTGGACAACATCGATGTGCCCTACGCCAAAGAAAAGGGAATTCAAGTCTTGAATACACCCTCTGCTTCCACCCAATCTGTGGCTGAACTGACGATTGCCTACCTGATGGCCCTGGCCAGACAGATCCCCCAGATGACCGCGTCCATGAAAGCTGGAAAGTGGGAGAAGAAAGCGTTCCTGGGAATTGAGGTTGCCGATAAGACGCTGGGATTGATTGGTTCCGGCCGCATTGGCAGAGCTGTCGCAGACCGCGCTATCGCCCTCGGTATGACCGTGATCGCTTACGATCCATATCTAGATGAGCTTGAGAATGTTGAGCTGGTCGATCTCGAAGAGCTGCTGAAGCGAGCAGATTTCATCAGCCTGCACGTTCCACACACGGACGAAACCCACAACATACTCGATGAGGAGGCGTTCACGCGTATGAAGGATGGAGTGCGGGTCATCAACTGCGCTCGGGGAGGCACGATCGATGAGGATGCCCTTTACCAGGCGATCAAAAACGGTAAAGTCGCTGGAGCCGCCCTGGATGTCTATGCCAAAGAGCCGCCTGCGGAAACCAAACTCTTCACACTGGAACAAGTAATCGGATCCCCTCATGTCGGCGCAGGAACCAGGGAAGCCAAGGAGCGCGTCGGGCTAGAAGCTGCTCAGAAAGTAATCGAGGCTTTGAAAGGATAAGCGTTTATGGCAACTATCAAACCTTTTCGCGGTATTCGCTACGACCAGGACCCCGTATCATCAAAGGCAAGGAAAGCGATCAGGACAATGAAGCTAACAGCGTCTACACCAGAGCCAAGGGTTTCCTGGAAAAATGGTTAGAAGAAGGAATCCTGCTCCGTGAGGACCAGCCTGCCTACTATGTCTACCACCAGACCTTCCCCCTGCCCTCCGGAGAGACCCTCACTCGCAAAGCGTTCATTTCCGCTTTCGAACTCTCGACCTTCGATGAGGGTATTGTGCTGCCTCATGAGAAAACCCATGCTGGGCCGAAGATTGACCGCTTGAAACTAACCCGTGCCACTGAGACTTACTTCGGCAATATCTTCATGCTCTACCCTGATCCTGAGAACCGCATCAGCGCAATTTTTGACCGGGCAATCGAGCGCACGCCTGATATTCAAGCCCGAGAGCTCTATGAAAAGGATGTGCTGCACCAGGTCTGGGTCGTCACTGACCCGGATGTGCTGGCAGCTGTCAGTCAGGAAATGGAGCCAAAAACCAATCTGATCATCGCCGACGGCCACCACCGCTATGAAACCGCCCTGAACTATCAGGCGGAAATGCAGGAGAAACATCCAGATGCACCTCCGGAAGCCGGGTTCAACTACCGCATGGTCGCCATGGTCAGCATGAGCGATCCCGGGTTGGTCATCCTGCCCACCCACAGACTGATCTTCGACTATCAGAAGCTGACTTCAGATGAAATCCTGGAACGGGCAGGGAATTATTTCCAGGTGGAGGAACTGGCCAGCCGCTCCGAATTAGAGCAAAGCCTTGATGACAGCGGATCCGCAGGCGGCGTCCTAGGACTTGTCTCATCCCAGGGTTTCTATCTCCTGACTTTGCAAGACCAGGACGTGATGGCAGAGCTGGAACCAGACCGCGTCCCTGCCTGGCGAAACCTAGACGTCAGCATCCTGCACTCTCTGCTGCTGACCAAGATCATGGAAGTCGATCAGGAAGCGATCGACAACCTGGAGAACATTAAATACCTGCGCGAGCCAGATCTCGGCTATGACGAGGTTCAGAAATCCGACAGCGCATTCCTGTTCATCCTCAAACCAACCCGGATCGAGCAGGTCACAGCCTGCACGGACGCCGGCGAAAAGATGCCCCAGAAATCCACGGATTTCTATCCCAAGATCATCACTGGACTGGCGATGCTTCCAGTCCAGGCCAGTGAAAGACTTTAAAAGAAAAAAGGCGGGGCCGGATCGGCCCCGCCTTTTCGTATGTTGTCTGTGTGCCCTACTCTTCCGTAAAATTCAAGAGAATCAGATTCTTCTGACAGTCATCATAGGTGGTCAAATAGACCTGTTCCGAGATCGGATTTCCATCCAGGTCAAAGAGCTGAACCCAGACGCTCCCCTGGCTGGCAGCGGGGGAATTTGCCAGCGTGATCTCATAGCCGCCAGGCCCATAGGCCAGATCGATGTCAGGTTCAGCCAGAGGCATGGTCATCGTTTCCAGCACCTCGGCACCGGCCAATTTTCCACCGGATTTTACCAGGATATCCTTCTGCACAACGCCGGCACTGTTGAATACCTGTCCAGCCACTCCCAGCCAATCACAGCCCAGGTCAGGGTGGGTGAAATTGACCAGGTAATGGGCGGTCATGCTTTGCAGGCTGTAAGGCGTCTTTGTCGAAGTTGCGGTCGCTTGAGGCGTGTTTGTGGCTGAGGGAGTTTGTGTCGGTGATTTGGTGGCTGTCGCTGATGGAGTTAACGTGAAATATGGGGTTTTTGTAGCCGGGAGGTGGGTTGCGGACGGCTTCACAGTCGCTGTATAGGTCCCTGGAGGCGTGGAGGTGATCTCTGCGCTCCTGACAGTCACTGAAGGTTGAATAGACTGCCCGGTCGCTGTGGGAAGCTCCGGGTCGTTTGTGAAGCGGGGAGTTTTAACAGTCACTGTTGAATCCAGAGGCGGTAAGGTCGGGATCGCGCCGCAAGCTGATAGCATAAACACCCCCGCCAGCATCAGAAGGAAAAAGTCAGTACGTTTCATAGCATCTCGCACTGGAATCATAATTAATAATGGTCATCATTGATAGAGGTAAGTGCAAGTTCCTTGCCAGTTCCCCTCCCCTTCAGTTCCAGAGCTGGACAGAGGATTGACGACATTCCCAATCCAATGCTACAATCCATTCGGCCAAGTCTTACTCTGGTGGAGCAATTTTCAATGAGTGAATCATCACGAAAGGAATTAGCCAGGCAAAGAAAAGAACAGTTCCGGCGCCTGGTCGCGGAGAACAACACTTACCCACTGGCGACCATCACTTATCATGGGCCGTCCCCTTTTTATGCGACAAAAATCGCAGTAGGGATCCTGACCGGGGATGAACGGGCACCGATCATCAAGGAATGGAACGGGGAGAATATCGCAGAGGATGTGGAAGCAGCCAAGGAGATCAGCCAGTTCATCCAGGAACACGACGTTGCCCGGGTCCTGACCAGCGAGTGGGTGCTCTCCTGCCCCCATGAAGAAGGCGTCGATTACCCGCTGGGAGAATCCTGCCCCTTCTGCCCGGATTGGCTGTGAATTTCGAACTTATTCCAAGAGGAAACAACGCTTATGAAAAACATCATCCAAGCAGTGAAAGGCACCCGGGATTTTTACCCTGAAGAAAAAGCAATCAACGCCTGGCTGCTTCAAACCATCCGGGAGGTCTCAGAATCCTTTGGCTATCAGGAATTCGATGGGCCTTTCCTGGAGTCGATCGATCTCTATGCGGCCAAATCAGGCGAGGAGCTGGTCAAAGAGCAGTCCTTTGTCTTTCCGGATAAAAGCGATAATCTGATCGCACTGCGCCCGGAACTGACCCCATCCCTGGTGCGCATGATCGCTCAAAAATCTATGTCAATAATCGGCGCTTGATGGAAGGTGAGCTGCGAGAATTGGGGATCCCGGACAGCCAGCAGGCTATCGTATTCAAGATCATCGACCGCCGCGACAAACTCAACGATCAGGAATGGCAGGATTACGCCCTGGAGCTGGGACTCAGTGAACAGCAGTTCGCCGGCGTTGCGGCCCTGCTCGGAAACGATCAGCTGTGGGAAAAATCCGCTGAACTGCCCCCCTTCTTCGAAGCGGTCCAGGCGCTCGGTGTTGAGGAATACGTCTCCTTTGCACCCCGCATAATCCGCGGATTGGATTATTACACCGGGACGGTTTTGGCGATCTCATCCGAGGTCAGCAGGTCCATCGCCGGTGGAGGCCGCTATGACAATTTGATGGCGGACGTAGGCGGTGATCCCCTTCCGGGTGTCGGCTTCGCGATGGGCGACATGGTACTGACCGTTATCCTGGAAGAGCTCAACCTGCTGCCAGCCGAGCGGGACGCTTTTCCAGCTGAAGTCATGGTGACCGCCTTTGACGAGGATTCCCTGCTGGCATCCTATCAGCTGGCCGCGGAACTCAGGTCTGCCGGCCTGGACGTGGTTGGGTACCCAACAGCAGATAAACTGGGGAAGCAGTTCCGCCATGCGGATCGAATAGGAGTCCGGCTGGCCGTTGTTTTAGGGCCGGATGAGATCAAAGCCGGGACCGTGGCAGTCAAGGATCTCAGCAGCGGTGACCAGGTTTCGATCCCCCGGGAGAGCGCCAGCCTGGCCATCCTGGAGATGCTTGATAAGGCCCCCAGCGCGTGATATAATCTCCACTCAAATGGCGAGAGTAGCTCAGTTGGATAGAGCACCGCACTGTGGATGCGGCTGTCGCGGGTTCAAGTCACGTA
>JARROG010000089.1:0-7134 GCA_037384185.1 Anaerolineales bacterium
CTTTTGGATCAAAAGCTTGCCGGGCTTATCCGCCGGATGAGCTTTTCCGGCAAAGACGATTTGGACGGGCATATTGGGTTTGTTAATGATCCGCAGCAGACGCTCAAAATCCCGCAGAATCAGATCAGCTCGCTTGTAGGTGGCAAAACGCCTGGCAAAACCGATCGTCAGCGCATAGGGATTTAGCAGCGCTCCGGACGCTATTACCTGGACCGGATGGACCTCGTCCCGAGCCCACTGGGAACGAGCTCTTTCCCGCATATAGAAGACCAGTTTACGTTTGAGGTGACGGCGGACAGCCCAAAGTTCCTCATCCGGGATGCTGGAGACTGCATTCCAGATCTCTGGGTCATCAATATACTCTAACCAATCAACGCCAAGATACCTGCCGTAAAGATGCCGCAGCCTGCGGGCTAACCAGGTCCCGGTATGCACGCCATTGGTGATATAGCCGATGGGCACATCTTCTGCTTTCCGGTCTGGCCAGAGGTGGTTCCACATCTCGCCCGCAACCTGACCGTGCAGTTCCGAAACCCCATTGCGGAGTGTAGACACGCGCATAGCCAGGACGGGCATGCTGAAAGTTTCCCCCCAGGAGACCTGATGGCGAGCAAGATCGAAGAAAGCGTCCCTTTCCAGCCCCAACTTTTCCCGGAATCCCCCAAAATATTTATCGATCAGCCATTCCGGGAACTCATCATTACCCGCTGGTACTGGTGTGTGAGTTGTGAAAAGTGTTCGGGATTGTACTTCTGCTTTGGCTTCCTCAAAGCTCTTTCCCTGGTCGATCAGCTCTCTGATGCGTTCCAGAGTGAGAAACGCAGAGTGGCCTTCATTCATATGCCAGATAGTTGGCTCATATTCCAGTTTTCGGAGAGCTCGTACACCTCCAACTCCAAGAATAATCTCCTGAGAAATCCTCGAGTCCAAATCGCTGTTGTAAAGTCGCGAGGTCAATTCCCTGTCATCTTCCGAGTTTCCATCAACGTTTGAATCCAGCAAATACAGTGGCACCCGACCTACCGTGATCTTCCAGATCCTCAACAGCACTGCCCTGCCAGCCAGCTCGACGGAAATAGTAAGCGGTTGATCATCTTCATCCAGCAAGGGAACCACAGGCAGTTCATCAAAATTAAGTTTGAGGTAATTGTCCTCCTGCCAGCCATCTTCACTGATAATTTGGGTGAAATAGCCCCGAGTGTAGAGAAAACCCATGGCTACCAGCGGAAGTCCCAGATCGCTGGCCTCTTTGAGGTGGTCTCCAGAAAGCACCCCCAAGCCCCCAGCGTAAATGGGCAGGGTCTCATGCAGCCCAAATTCCGTGGAGAAATAGGCGATTATCTCATCATCCAAATGCCCGTGATTCTCCTGATACCATGTATCTTCACGATCCATATACTGGTCAAAGGCCAGCATTGATCGATCGTAAAAATCCAGGTAATAACTATCGTGAGTCACAGCATTCAGCTTAGCTCGTTCCACACGACGCAGAAATTGCACCGGGTTATGAGTAGTCTCTTCCCAAAGATCGATGTCGATACGTTTGTATAATCGTTGGACATCCGGGTTCCAGGTCCACCAGAGATTGTAAGCCAATTCCCCCAGCCTTTTTATCCGTCTGGGAAGGCTGAAATTATTCGGTTGGACTTCCCGTACTTGTTCTGGAATCAAGCTGCTCCTCCTCTACTTTCTTCCCGTAAATCACCTTTTAAGGCCCCGCACATTCTACCATCAGTGAGGGTACCCGTAAACGGACGGTTAACTGGTTCTGAGCTTATCCTGGGAAATTTTGGCCCTGAATAGGGAGCAAACAAAACTTAATTTAAGAGAGGATCGCCAATCAGCTCTCTGACCGAATCTGTCCCCACTCGCTGATAGTCTCTGGAGGAGGCGGTACCTCGCCCAGCGGCCTTCTCAATAAGGACAGGGCACCTTCCGGACATACCGGGACGCATAAGCCGCAGCCAACACAGTTTGCCAGGTCGATCTGGCAAAGATCGCCATTCAAATCAAGTGCGTTGAACTGACAGCGCTCCAGACAATCACCACAAGCCAGACAGAGCTCATCATCCACCACCGCATAAAAATCCGATCGTGATATTGCGCTGGAATTATTAAACTCTGCCACACTTCTTAAAATCCCGCAGCTGCAGGTGCAGCAGTTGCAGATGTAGGAATTATGATCCCGATAGTTGCCAGTGGTGTGGACCAGCCCTACCGCCTCGGCATCGTGCAGGATTTGGAGTGCTTCCTGCTTGGTAATCGGTCGATCGACCTCACTATTATCAAAAGCTCCCGGAATTGGCGCAAATACCAGACAGTTTTCCAGCGGGTGATGGCAGGGATCTCCGATCAGGCTCTTCTGGACCCGGCAGATACAGTCTCGCACACCCCAGGATTTGGCGTTTTCGATCAAGCTGGAGGCTTTTTCATATGGAAATACTTCCATCTCAAAATCGATTGATTCCTGCACCGGGATAACCCGGTGCACTGAAAGGCCTTTACCAGTGATTCCTCCCCGGGTTTCCTGGAAATAGCTCTCAAATAATTCAGCGATCTCCTGATCCAGGCGGGGCAGCAGCTCCTCATAGAAACCCACCACAAAAGGCATCAAACCAAACAGCAAGGCATTTTCACCCCTCGAAAACAAGATCAATCTTTTCCGGACCATATCCTTCAAAGTCCTGCTGGCTTCCCGCACTGGAAGATTCGCCCGTAAGGCAATCTCTTCAGCCGTCTCTTTCATAAAAGACATCTCAGCTGCCAGTGCCGCCTCCTGGGGGGTGAAGATCTTCTGAAGCAGTCGTATCTCAATCCCGCTTTCTGTCGCTGGAAAACGATTTGGGAGGGTATCCAATTTACGTGCCAGTTTCTTATATGTCAAATAACTCATCTGACCTTCTCCCGGTTTCTCATCAGGCTTTCAATCCAACAAATTTGCTGCTTCGCGGATCAGGATCTCTGCGACCTTGGCTTTGGACATCAGTTCAAGTTCTTCCTTTCGGCCGTCTTTCCAGATCATGATGATCCTATTATCATCCACCCCGATCCCGCTGTCTTCCCGGCTGATATCATTTGCCGCGATCAAATCCAGGCTTTTGCTTTCAAGCTTTTCCTGAGCATTCTCTATCAGATCCTCTGTCTCCGCCGCAAACCCAACCACAACTGCAGGACCGCTCCCACCCGTTTTCTTCCGCTCAGCAACCAGCTTAAGGATATCTTCGGTAAGTTCCAGATCAAGCCCCGCCATCCCGCCGGTATTCTTTTTAATCTTATGCTCAGAGCGGCTGCTGGGTCGGTAATCAGCTACAGCTGCTGCCATGACCAGCAGATCAGCATCTGCCGTTTCGTCCAGGACAGCCTCTCCCATTTCCCGGGCGGTCTGAACTTCAATCAGAGAGGCTCCCACAGGCTCCTGCAAGCAGGCAGGGGCGCTGATCAGGATCACCTGCGCTCCAGCATCAATCGCAGCCTGAGCCACCGCAAATCCCTGTTTACCCGATGATCTATTGCTTAGAACACGCACCGGATCAATTGGTTCCTGAGTCCCTCCAGCAGTCACCACCACCTTTCTCCCTTGAAGAGGACCCTCAAAGCCGAGCAGTTGGCGAAGGTGGCCTTGCAAGATTTCTGGCTCCAGCATCCGGCCTATTCCGGAGAGACCTGAAGCTAAATGACCAGACGCTGGCCCCCAGACATGCACTCCACGCTCTCTAAGAATATCCAGGTTGGACTGTGTCGCGGGATGGGAGAACATCCCACCATCCATGGCTGGGGCCACTGCAATTGTCGTCCGTGAAGCCAATGCAGACAGCGTCAACAGATTGTCTGCCAATCCTCCTGCGAGTTTAGCAATCGTGTTTGCAGTTGCTGGGGCAATCAAGAAAGCCTGATTCTGTTCCCCCAGCTCAATATGGACCACATGGTCATCCTGCTGCCACAGGTCGCTGTCCAGAAATGCCCTCCGGCCTGTTACAGCGGAAAATGTCAACGGGGAGATCAATTTCGATGCCGCGTCTGTCAGGATAGTATCCACCAGCGCTCCATCCTTGGTCAGTGCGGAAGCTAATCCCGCAGCTTTATAGGCTGCAATGGAACCACTCACGCCCAGGACTATCCGTTTCCCAGAAAATATGTTCATTATTGATCTTCTCTCCTGGCTCTCATATTTTTTTATATCACAGCCTATCGGCAATTCATATCCCAGATGATCCGCAGCCCATCCAGGGTCAACCAGGGAGCCACGATATCGATCACATCCGTCTCTCTGGCAATGACATCCGTCAAGCCTCCAGTTGCGATGACTTTCATATCCGGACCCAATTCCTTGCGAAACCTGACCACCATCCCCTCCACCAAACCAACGTATCCAAATACCAAGCCGGACTGCATGGCATGGGGCGTATTTCGACCAATCACGGAGGGAGGTGTTGTCAGATCAACCTTGGGAAGTTTGGCGGCTCGGAGGAACAAGGCATCTGCGGCGATACCAATCCCAGGTGCGATCGCGCCGCCCAGATAATCCCCCTCTTCTGAAATTGCGTCAAATGTTGTTCCTGTCCCGAAATCCACCACGCAGGCCGGTCCCCCGTAAAGGTGCTGGACAGCGGCTGCATCGACGATCCTGTCAGCGCCAACCGACTTCGGAGTCTCATACAGGACCCGAACTCCGGTCTTTACTCCGGCGTCGACCACCAGGGGATCCTTCAAAAGGTATTCCTGGCAGGCTTGCTGGAATCGCCCGATCAAGATAGGAACAACCGATGCCAGGCATACGCCAGTGATATCTTCCGGCCGCAGGCCTTCATGATCCAGCAGCCCATCGATCATCAACCCATATTCATCGGGCATACGCTGGTGATCTGTAGATATCCTCCAGCTTCTTGCCAATTCTTCCCCTTCGTAAACACCCAGGGATATGTTGGTATTGCCAATATCGACTGTCATTAACATAGGATTTCCTTTACGCGATTCTTTGTATCCAGGAGCAGTATCTTTGGTTTCCAGCTTTCGAGTTCATGTTCATCGATCAGACTATAGGCCATGATGATGATACGATCTCCCGGGTGTGCCAACCGGGCAGCAGCTCCATTTAACTGGATATCTCCTGAACCAGCCTCACCGCTGATGACATAAGTCTCAAATCTTTCACCATTATTGATATTGACAACCTGCACCAGCTCATATTCAGCCACTTCTGCCTCTTGGAGTAAGTCACTGTCAATGGTGATGCTGCCTTCGTATTCTAGGTTGGCATCCGTAACCACAGCACGATGTATTTTTGCCCTCAGCATTTTTCTTTTCATACACTAAATTCCTATAAGTCTGTTATCGATCAACCGGGTTTTTCCCACATAAACAGCCATTGAGATCAGGCAGCGCTGGACCTGTCCATCCAGCTCTTGCAGCGTCTCTGGATCCGCACAGGATACATATTGAAGCTCAGCGAGCTGCTCCTTGTTTATCTCTTTGCGCACGATATCTCGCAGCATCTCCGCATCCTGGATTCCCTCCTGGAAGGCATCCTGAGCCTTCGACAAGCCCCGGGAAAGACAGAGAGCTGCCTGGCGTTCTTCAGCTGTGAGATACGTATTGCGGCTGGACATCGCCAGGCCATCCGGCTCGCGGACAATGGGGCAGATGACCATCTCAATCTGGTAATTCAAGTCCCTCACCATCTGCCTCAGAACCGCTGCCTGCTGGGCATCCTTCTGCCCAAAGTAAGCCCGTTCTGGTCCAACGGCATTAAACAGCTTGGCAACAACCGTGGTCACACCACGGAAATGAGTCGGTCGATAGGCTCCTTCCAACACCTTGGTCAAGCCCTCAACTTCTACCCAGGTCTGGAATCCTTCTGGATACATGACCTGCACGCTGGGAATCCATACCAGGTCGGCTCCTACACCGCTTAACAATTCAAGGTCTCGATCGATATCTCTGGGATAACTGTCCAAATCCTCGTCCGGCCCGAATTGGGTCGGATTCGCAAAGATACTCACCACAACCGTAGGGTTTTCCTGTCTCGCTCTCCTGACGAGCGAGAGGTGGCCCTCATGAAGGTAACCCATGGTAGGCACAAAGCCATGGGGCCGTTCCAGCTCGGCTAGCGCCTGTTGGAGTTCAGATATGGTGATAACCGTCTTCATCTTTTGAATTCCTTTGAAGTTCAACTTTAGCCTTGATCAGCTGATAGAGCAGAAGGTTTACAGGTGTTGGGAGATTTATTTGAGCTGAGCGGCGGATCACTTCTCCGCACAATGCCTCGATCTCTGTCGGTGCCCCACGGCGAATATCCTGAAGCATGGAAGAGAAGTTCTGGGCAGTTGCTCGGGCAACTGCTTCCACGGCTTGAGCAGGATCATCATAATCTAAGTCAATACCCTGTCTGGTTGCCAGGTTTGCGGCTTCCTCAGCAGCCAAAGCCATCAGCTGCGACGCTTCGGGGCTGTCCAGCAGGCGGCCATTTCTGACTCCCAGTAAGGCAGTCAGCGGGTTGATACCAACATTGATTACCAACTTACCCCACACAAGACTGGATATCTCTTCTGTTTCCTGAACATTGATACCTGCCCTGCGCAGTAACCCATTCAATGGCGCCAGACGAGGATGTTCCTGGACTGTGACGGTTCCCTCCCCTCCCGATCGAACGCGGCCGGGTCCCAACAAGGTCGCTCCATAAGTTGTCACACCCTGGGCAGCCCGCTCCGGACCAAGCTCCTCCTGCAGGATCTCCAGGGTTTAGCAGCCCTGGACGTCTGCCAGGATTTGACCAGCACAAGAACCAAATCGGAAGGGTACAGGAGGGAAACGTCGGAAGTCGATTGGGCGGAATAGGATGAATTTTCATCACCAACCTGCAGGTGGATACCATGCGTTTTGATAGCAGCCAGTCCCGCTTCCCATGTTCCTAGAAAGCGAACCGGAATACCGGCACCCGCCAGGCGGCCGCCAAAATACAGCGCCATTGCCCCAGTCCCGACAATCGTCACAACATCCATCGATTAGGACTCTCCCGCCTGGTTCAGGAATTGCTTCCATTCTTCATCCGTGATCGAATAAGTATGTTCCTGGGCAGGGAAGACACCTTGTTCCACTTCTGACTTATAGGTCTGCAGCGCCTGGTTGATATCGATA
>JARROG010000090.1:0-6634 GCA_037384185.1 Anaerolineales bacterium
GATCTCCAAGCGAGCTGCTGCCTGGGTCGATGAACGCTATCAAGTCTCAGATTTCCTAAAGCCTATCCTCAGTAAACCAGTCCCGGAGTGGCAGCGGCGCTGGTGGTACTGCCTGGGCGGTTTAACTTTCTTCTTATTCCTGGTTCAGGGAATCACCGGCATCATGTTGGCCTTTTACTATAAGCCGACACCTGCGGAAGCTTATGCCAGCATCCAGTTCATAGAAAACGAGGTACTTCTTGGTTCAGCAGTCCGGATGATCCACCATTGGTCTGCCAATGGAATGATCGTGATGGCCTGTGCCCACATGCTGCGGGTGTTTATCATGGGGGCATATAAGCCACCCCGAGAGCTCAATTGGGTATCCGGGTCGCTGCTGCTGGTGATGACCCTGGCTTTTGGCTTCACCGGCTATCTGCTTCCCTGGGATCAGCGGGCGTACTGGGCGACCACTGTCGGAACGGAGATCGCCGGCAGCATCCCGGTCATCGGAGAGCTGGCATTGGTCTTCTTAAGGGCAGGCTGGAGCATCACCAGTCTGACTCTGAGCAGATTCTTTGCCATGCATATCTTGATCCTGCCGCTGGTCACGGTTGGTTCAATGCTGCTGCATTTCATCATGATCCGCAGACAAGGGATCATGAAACCTCTTTAACAGCTCAGGACGAAAACCAGTTAGGAGCAAGCTGATGGCAGAAGAAAAACAAGAAAAAAGCGTTCCTTTTTATCCAGACCACCTCACCCTGGAAGCCAAGGTCGCCCTGGGTGTAGGGATCTTGCTCTTGATCATTGGGCTGATTGGCTTATTCATTCCAGTTGGCCTGGGTGATCCGGCAGATCCCATGGAAACTCCAGCGCATATCAAACCGGAATGGTATTTCCTGTCGCTTTACCAGCTGCTGCGCTTCATCCCGGAAACGCTGGGAGCAACAGCACCTGTCCTTGCTGTGCTGTTACTCATGATCTGGCCATTCCTGGACAGTAAACAGGATCAAACCAAAAAACCTGTGAGGATCAGGTTCTGGTTCTCGCTGGCCGCTGTTATCATCATTCTGGCTTTGACGATCTGGGGGGAGGTGAGTTAGATGGCGAATTTTACCCGACGCGACTTTCTGGACCTGGTCAAGAAAGGCTTGGCGGCCACCGGTCTTACTGCCCTGCTGACGCCTTTCCTGGCATATTTCTATCCTCCCTCCCTGGAGGAAACCCCATCAGATCCCGTCAGAGTAGGTCTTGAAGGAGATATCCCCGCCGGAAAAAGCCTGACCGTTCCTTTTGGACGCTATCCAGCGCTGGTCATCCATACTGATCAGGGATTCCGGGCATATTCAGCTGTCTGCACCCATTTCGCCTGCATCTGCAAATGGGATCAGCAAGAGCAGGTGATCCACTGCCCCTGCCATGAAGGATACTTTGAACCTTATGAGGGGAATGTGATCTCAGGTCCACCCCCCCAGCCTCTAGAAAAGATCACACTCTCGATCAGCAACGGTGAGATTTTCATTGGAGGGTCCGAATGACCACTGAACAGCGCCTTTCAAAACCCTGGTCCCGGATAGGAGATCTCCTGGTCTATGCCCTGGGACAAGTCAGAACACTAAAAAAATTCTATCCCGGCTTCATGCATCTTCTGATCTTCTGGGGGGTGATCATCCAGGTGATTGGAACCGCGATCAAAATCATGCAGATGGGTCTGTTCGTGCCTTTTACCTGGCCTCTCTTCAGTCAATCGGTTTATTTTGGATATGAACTGATCATGGACCTTGCAGGCGTCATGATCCTGGTTGGAGTGGTGCTGGCCCTGATCAGGCGCTGGATCATCAAGCCTGATTTCATGGAAACTTCCTGGGATGACATCTATGCCTTAATTCTGCTGGCGCTGATTCCTCTGGTTGGATTCGCGACTGAAGGCCTCCGGATCTTCATGTTCAATCCTCCCTGGAAATCCTGGGCTCCGCTGGGAGCCCTTGCTGCCAGACTGTGGGAATCCACCGGTATGTCCACCAGCCAGGCAGCCCAGCTCCACCCCTGGATGTTCTGGATCCATGTTGGGCTGGGTTTGATATTTGCTGCAAGCATTCCGTTCACAAAACTCAGGCACCTGATATTTACTCCTGTGCATATTTTCCTGAAAACCAGGAGGTCAAAAGGGGAATTGGAGAGCATCCAGGATCTGATGGACGCAGATGTCCTGGGAGCGGCAGAAATTCAGGATTATTCATCTCTGAGTCTGCTGGCTTTCGATGCCTGCCTGCAGTGCGGACGATGCGAGGAGGTTTGCCCTGCCACCCTGAGCGGTTTAGCATATTCACCCAGAACGCTGCTGCTGATGCTGCGGGAAGGAATGGCTGAATCCCTGCTGAACCCTGAGGACGGCGCCCAGGGAAATCTCAACCCTGCCCTGCTGGAGGAGGAATTTCTGTGGTCCTGCACAACCTGCGGACACTGTCTGGATGTCTGCCCTGCGTTTATCCGTCCACCTGAAGAAGTGATCGATATCCGCCGCGCTCAGGTACTGATGACCGGAGAGGTGCCTGGTACTGTAGGTGAGACACTGCGGAATTTCGAGCGCCAGGGAAATCCCTGGGGGATGCCGGCTCAAAACCGGATGGGTTGGGCCGAAGGTCTGGAGGTGAATGTCCTTTCTCCCGGCGATGAAGTGGATGTCCTGTATTATGTCGGCTGCGCGGGATCATTCGATGAGCGCAATATGAAAGTGACCCGGGCCTTCCTTGAGATCCTCACGAAGCTTGAAGTTGATTATGGGATTCTGGGAGAGGCAGAGATGTGCTGCGGGGAGACTGCCCGGCGAATGGGCAACGAATATCTCTTCCAGGTAGCAGCCGAAGAGAATATCAAGCTATTAAGCCAATACAAATTCCAGCGGATCGTCACTCTCTGCCCACACGGCTTGAATACCTTGAAGCATGAATATCCGCGCTTCGGAGGCAGCTACCAGGTCCAGCATGGCTCTGAATTCCTGGAAGAATACCTGACAAAGCTTAATTTTAAAACGGGAAATGGAGTGGAATATGGAAGGCTGACATTCCACGATTCCTGCTACCTGGGACGCTACAACGATATCTACGCCCAACCTCGAAGCTTACTTGAAAAAGCCCAGCATCCAGCTTTGGAAATGCAGGCCTCCCGCCAGAACAGTTTCTGCTGCGGAGGAGGCGGCGGCGCAATGTGGCTGGAAACAGATGCTGAGACCCGCATTAACCGCCACCGCCTAGAACAAGCCCTGGAACTTGGCGCGGACACTATCGCGACTGCCTGCCCCTTCTGTCTGATCATGTTTGATGATGCCCTGCGCTCCAAAGGATTGGCGGAAGAGATCCAGGTTTTGGATCTGATCGAAATTCTAAATCAGTCTCTGGACTAAGCAAAAAAGGCAATCCTTCCGGATTGCCTTTTTTTCTAGAGGCAGATGGTAAACAGCTGAACGCGGTCTCAGCGCTCCGATTTGACCAGCCTTTCAGCGATTCGCAGAAATAACACTACCAGAAGCACTGGCAGCAGGACACCCAACAAGCATATCAAGCCAGCCAGCCCGGCTCCCCTGCCGTAAAATACGAATATCAGACCATCCCCCACCAAGAAAACCAGCAGCAAGAATCCCAATATCAGGCGCGTTTGAGTGCTGCTGGTGTACTTGCGCAGGTCCCTACTCACCCTTGAAATCTCCTCCCGGAACCGGGATATCTCTGAGAATATCACGGATCAAATCCCCGGTGCGGATCTCCTGCAAGCGGGCAGAAGAACTGAGGATCACCCTATGGCCCAGGGTAGCCTCTGCCAGCATCTTGACATCGTCCGGAATGACGTAATCACGGCCGTACATAGCCGCCCAGGCCTGGCTGGCTCGCGCCAGGGCCAGGCTCCCCCGGGGACTGGCTCCTAAATAGACCGATTCCGCCGCCCGGGTTTCCTGAGTGATCTCCACAATATATTTCTTAACCGGTTCCGCGATGTAAACTTCTCTGATCCTGCGCTGAACGGCCAGGATCTTATCTGTACTGGTAACCGGCTCGATGGATTCAATCGGGTGAACCAGCTGCTGGTTTTCAATCACAGACATCTCTTCGAGCGTAGTTGGATAGCCAATAGAAACTTTGACAAAGAAGCGGTCCAATTGAGCTTCAGGAAGGGGGAAAGTACCCTCATATTCGATGGGGTTCTGAGTCGCCAGCACCATAAAGGGTTCTGGAAGCAAGTGGGTCTGTCCGCCAATTGTTACCTGACGCTCCTGCATCGCCTCCAATAAAGCTGATTGAGTCTTTGGGGTTGCCCGGTTGATCTCATCAGCGAGCACGATCTGGCTGAGGATCGGTCCTGGCATAAATTTGAACTCATTGGATGTTTGATCATAAATGTCCACCCCAGTGATATCACTAGGCAGCATATCCGGGGTACATTGGATCCTGCTGAAGGAGCAGTTCAACGACCGGGCCAGGCTCCGGGCAAGCATGGTCTTCCCCACTCCCGGTACGTCCTCAATTAATACATGGCCTTCGCAGATCAGCCCAACCACAACCAGCTGGACTGCCCGGCGCTTGCCAATGATCACCTTCTCAATATTCTTAACTATTTTTGTCGTCAGATCTTTAACCTCATCCATCAGCAGCTCCATCTTCTATAATTTGTATTCGATTCCTGTCCTTGCTCCAGATCAACAACCAGCTCACGAGGGTACTAAGCCAGCTCCGCCAGACCACCCACCGCAATCTAGAACGTAAATTCTGCCAGGTCTGAACCAGGCTTTTATTGAGGTGGCTGCTCAGGGTCCGCGAACTGAAATTCGCTTGCACAGCAAATTTTGTCAGCAGAGCGATCTCTGCCTGGTATCCAGCAAGTTTGCGGGCTCCTCTGGGAGTGTTGGCGTATCTTTCCAAAGCCTTGAGCAACTTCTCCCTGAATTCGAAGAAAGTATCCGATTTTCTATGTCCTACATCCATCCAGCGTCCATAACGGTACAGGCGCTGATAAATCGCCAGGGCAAGATTGGCAGGATCCATCCTTCTCATTCGCTCCAGATCCATTCTATTCCAAATCATCCATCCCAGGACTACTGCGAGCAGCAGGGCTGGAACCAGCTGCCAGTAAGGAAATTGTTCTTCAATCCCAGCTTCTTCAGAACGAGGCAAATTGGCCAATTCCGGTGGGAGCGGCAGCGCCTGAGCCTGTTCATCAATCAAATTGCGGGCAGCTGTGGGTTCAAAAGGGATCCAGCCATAACCACTGAAATAAATTTCAACCCAGGTATGGGCATCCGCCTCAGATACCAGGTAGTAATCGTTCCCAGGATCGTAAAGCCCTCCCACATAACCGACAACCAGCCTGGCAGGAAGACCAACGGCTCGGGCCAGCACAACCATGGAGGTGGCATAATAATCGCAGTAACCCGTCTGCAGATCAAAGAGGAAATAATCCGCTACATCCCGATCTTGCGGCGGAGTTGGCAGCTCAAGAGTATAAGGATAAGACCTCAAGAAACTTTCGATTGCTTTGGCCTGATCATACCGGGTAGGCTGTCCGCTGGTGACCTCCTGTGCCAAATCCCGCACGCGCTGCGGCACGCTGTCCGGCAGCTGGAGATAACGCTCAGCCACCCAGACCGGATACGGATCAGCCGAATCCCGCAGTTGATCATCTGATGCAGTCGGCACCAAAGAACGCACCTGGTAGACAATGGAATCAAACGCCACGGCAAAGATATCCCCTCCACCAGATGGCTGACTGGTACCGCTACTTCCTCCATCTGGTATTGTGCGCCAGGAAACAAGAGCTTCATGGTCGAGCGTTAATGGTGGCCCTGCGGAAAAGGTGGTTCCTCGAACGCTGTTGCTCAGCCGAAATTCCTGGGTAATGACTTCCACTGTATCCGAATTCAAACTGGATATTTCCTCGCCTGGCTGATAGCGGATCTCCGTTGTTGGACTGGACTGCCAGCCTGAACCGGAATAGCGGTCATAGGTATAAGACCGCCAGTAACGGGCAGCGTTGGGCAGCTCGCTGGCCACAAAAGCAGCTGTGGGGTAGTTGACAATCATCACCACACGTTTTGCCAGTTCCGGGCCAGAGCCAATCAGTTTCTGGCGGGGAAGACCTGCCACCCGATCAATCGCGTACAACTCGTTATTTAAACCACCCACATCAATCGAGCCTGCTGGTCCTTCCTCTCCCTCTGCATCCTCGGAACCATATACCAGCCTCTCAAAACGGTCAGCAATCGGATTGATGCGAATAGAAGGCATTAACCCCGCAAACGACATAATATAAACTGAAAAGAAAAAGACCGCGATGTAAACTCTCTCTCGAATCGTTTCTGTTCCCTTCACACCTCGAGTCATCCAGGTTTTGTGCCGGACCTCGTGATTGACCAGACCGATCAAGGTCAATCCTGCCCCCAATAAGATCACCAGCGTAAATCGTTTTTCGAGTGTATAGGTCATCAGAATCGCCAGCATCACTCCTGCTGGCAAGATGCCCCAGATCGGTTGCTCCTTGCGGTATGTCGTCCAGGCAAACCACCAGGAAAAGATCCACAGGATCAATCCCCACGAAAGCAGGGTGCTGATCTGGTTGTATATCACAAATCCGCTTGCCAGGTCTCAAGCCCACTGGGAAAGAC
>JARROG010000091.1:0-9851 GCA_037384185.1 Anaerolineales bacterium
GTTTGATGGACGTGCTCAGTACCAGCAGATCTGGTTTGAGGACCAGTTTCCGATCTAGCATCTTCTCCTGCAAGCTGACAATGATCTGGCCGTTGTCATGATCTACAGCAGGGGGTTGCTTGTCATCGTAGCGCACGAACAATACCCCGCGCTCTCTGGCTTCCGTGTAGTACTGTTCCCTGAATCCATAGGTAATGATGTCTTTATAGAGGACAGTCACCTGGCAGTCGGGATTGATGGTCTTCAGCCGGATCGCATTTTTGATTGTGCTGATACAGCAGATCCGGGAGCAGTATTCGTAGGTCTCGTCCTCGGGTTTTACGCACTGGATCATCACGACATTTTTCAGGTTCGTGACCTCGTCAAGATGATACGCCAGTTTGTTTTCCATATCCTGCTGAGTGATCACCGCAGGGTGTTCCCCCAGCAAGTAGCGGCTGACCCGGGTTTCCTGGCCGCCGGTGGCAACGATGGTTACACCGTGGGAGATCTCTGAGGTAGTTCCGTCTTCATGGCGCAGGACTGCATGGTAAGCTCCCACATGGCCGTCATGCTGTTCAACCTCAGTTCGGGTCATGACGGTAATGCGGGGATGGGAGATGATTCTGTTGACCTGGTCGCGAAGCAGACTGTTAGGGTTGACCCCTTCCACCAGATAATGAACTTTTTGCAGGTTGCCGCCAAGAGATCCAGCTTTCTCCACCAGCACGACATCAAATCCAGAATCGGCGATGGACAGGGCAGCAGTCATTCCTGAAATGCCCCCACCAATCACCAATGCACGCCGGTGGGGTGGAATGGAGGATTTGTATATCGGTTCCAAAGTCGCAGCCCGGCCTACGCCGATCCGCACCAGCTCCAGCCCTTTCCGGAAAGCTTGTTGCTCTTGATGGGGATGGACCCAGGCAGCAAAACCGCGCAGATTAACCATTTCCATCAGGTAAGAGTTCAAGCCTGCTTCCCGAACGGTCTTCTGGAATAGGGACTCATGGGTCCTGTGGCTGCAGCCAGCCACGACAACCCGGTTGAGATTGTGCTCTTGGATGGATTTGCGGATTTTTTCCAAACCCTCCGGGAAACATCCATAGCCAATTTCCTCAGTATGGACAACGTGGGGGAATTCGGCCGACCGATCGAGCAGTTCTTCGACGTCAATGATCCCCTCCATCGTGGGGTAACAGCGGCAGCTGAATACTCCAACGCGCGGCTCTTCGTCAGCGACGTTCTTTTCAGGAGGGTACTGCTTGTCACTCATAAAAGGGTATTCCCGGCTGGAATACGAGCTGCCCAGTTTATCCTGGAATAACCGCATGACAACCCCTGCGGCACCGGCGGAGTCAATAATCGTTTCCGCAATTTCCTTAGGCGATGAGAAAGCTCCGCAAACATAGATACCGGGCTGGGATGTCTCCAGCGGGTTAAATTTATCAGTCATGCAGAACCCGTACTGGTTGAGATCGAAATCCAGCTTGTTCGAAATCAAGGGGGCTCCGGTGGGCGGTCTGACACCGACTGAGAGCACTACCATGTCGAAGCGGGCTTCTTTGATTTTTCCACCATCATCCGGATCGGGGTAGTGGATGATCAGGTCTTTGGTCTTGGGATCTTCCTGAATATCAGAGATCCGGCAGCGGGTATACTCAACCCCATATTGGGCTGTGGAGCGGTAAAAATAGGCGTTGTATTCCTTGTTGAAGGCCCGCTCATCCATGATGAAGATCTGGCAGTGGACGTCGTCCAACCGCTCTTTGGCAAGCACCGCTTCCTTGGTAGCGTACATGCAGCAGATCGAGGAGCAGTAGGGATGGTCTTGATCCCGGGAGCCAATGCATTGGAGCCAGGCTACCCGTTTCGGCGGAGTGTTATCTGAGGGGCGCAGCAGCTGGCCCTCGGTAGGACCGGAGCGGCTGACGTAGCGTTCATACTGCATGCTGTGGACCACGTTAAGATAGCGTCCATAGCCGAATTCAGCCAGTTCCAGGGGATTGGTAAGGGTATATCCCATGGCCAGAATGATCGCGCTGACATTGAGGGTTTCTTCCCAGGGTTGATCATCCAAATTAATGGCGTTGGTCGGGCAGACTTCCAGGCAGCGCTGGCAGTCGTCGCAGTAATCCCCTTTGTCAATGTAATAGGTATCGGGCAGGGAGCGCGGAGCGCTCTTATGCACGGCATTCCGGGTGACCAGACTTTCCTGGAATTCACTCGGGAGGCGCTGCGGGCAGGCTATTGCGCATAGCCCACAATTGGTGCATAAGGCCGGGTCTACATAGCGCGGTTCCCGCAGCAGCGTAATCTCGAAATTGCCTGCCTGTCCTGAGGCATCTTTGAGCTCAGTTCGAGTCAGGACCTCGATATTGGGGTGGCGGTTGTGGTCCTGGAAAGCAGGGGAGATAGCTGGGCGAGTGCATCCGTAGCCGTGGTCGGATGTACCACGGCAGAGAACACAATCATGGGTTGGGAACATATACCCCAGCTGCGCTACTCTGCCGCCCAGTCCGGGTTCACGTTCGATCAAATATACTTTTAGGCCGGCTTCTGCGAGGTCGATCGCTGCTCGCATACCACCGATACCCCCGCCAACCACTAAAACGGATCCAGCGGGTTGATGATGTTCACTGATCATGAGGACTCCTGAAACTGACGAATATCCAATATAGTTGCATCTTCCAGGTTGTTGATGACTTCGATCAATTTTTCTTCAGAAATATTCTGAACTTTATAAACTGAGATCCAGTGGTCGGGATTTTGGGGAGGATAGTAGCCTATACTAACGGAAAGGTATCCCCCGGCTTCAGCTATTGCTGTGGTCGTCCGGGCAACTTCGCCCGCTCTATCAGGCTGCATGACTGTGATGCGGATGCCAGCACTGCGAGCGCCCAGCAGGGAGACCATGGTAAAGAATAGGTCGCGGTCAGTGATGATTCCAACCAGCTCATCCCCTTCCAACACCGGCAGGCAGCCAATCAGATTGTCTGCCATCATCCTGGCAGCAATCTCGATCGGTGTGTCGGGTGTCGCTGTGACCACGTCCTCGACCATGATGGAATGGACCTTTATTTTTGCCAACACGTAACTGACCTCGAACCTGCTGAGGTTGGATGTGTCTGCTGGGAGAGCGCTAGCAAGGGATCCCTTGCTGATCAATCCGATCAGTTTACCAGAATCGTCCAGGATCGGCAGGTGTCGGAATCCGCCGGATTTCATTAGGTCCTGAGCGTCCGTGACTGACAGGTCTGGATTGCCAGTTGTTGGATTAGGGGTCATGCGGTCTTTTACGAACATGGGCTCCTCCAGGTATCATTCACAGCGCAGTGGGAGGTAGGTAGTCCGATAGCAGGACTAAGTCGTTGGCTTAGGTATGGTTTAACTGTACTGAGAAGATACCGTATATTTATACCAGAATGCCGGGTCCCTGCACCCTGATTTAAGAAGCTAAGAAATTCCGATGAATATCGGGTCAATCGTCCTTTGCTCGATAAAGTCCATAGAGCTTTTGGAGGGTTTCTTGAAGCCTGTCCGTTAGCGCCGAGCCGCCTTGGGAAGTTACGTCATCTTCATTTTCAAGGATGACATAGGGAACCGACACACCCTGAATCTGGATTCTCTCTGGATTTTGGGAGCTGATCTTCCCCCAATCCGTCTCCCGGTAGAGCGCCTCCATTTTCTCATCCGATAAACCATGTTCCAGGATGCTATCTGGCCGTTCAGGATTGTACCGGGCTCGGTTCTTACGCAGGGATTCCTCCCAGGAGACATTGACATAAAGGATCGCTAATTTGCTGGCGATTTTTTCACTGAGATGGTCAAAGGCCCGCTGAAATCCACCGTGGGAGCTTCCCCTTGCAAATTCGATCACCAGGGTGTTGTCGTGGTGGAAACCAGGATTATCACGAAGCAGTTTTTCATATTCCAGGTCAATGCGGCGAATGAGCAGATCCCATAAGTAGGGATATTTGAAATTGCCATCATCGTCAGTATGCAGCCTTGGATGACCTAGCTCTCTAAGAATTGCGTCTTCCTCAAACCAGGTCCAGAGCATGGGAAAATCGTCCAGCTCCTGGAAAGGGCCGATATGGTAGCGCTCTACTCGCTCCTCAAGAGGAGTGCCTTTGAGATGGGCGATGATCTCGCTTTTCCCCGCTGCCGGGCGAGCGATAAGCAGGAGAATATCAAATATGCTGCGGTTTTCTTGAGTCATATTAATTCCTTTGGTTCTTTGTCTTTGGTTCTCGCTCGTTCTCAGGGATCCAGGACACAATATATTCCAGCTTTTGATCTGGTTTTGAGAGTTGGGGGTCGGATACAAGCCAGCTGCCGTGCTGGCCAGCTTCTTTGAGGCCGAGCTCAAAATGAGCCATGGCGATTCCTATATCGACCCGCGGCAAGTCAGCCAGCTGCAGCAGGAAACTAAAGAGGGGTGATGGATAATTCGGAGTTCTATGGAGGTAAAAATGCCACTGATTGTCACTTCTTAGAATCCTCCAGGGCTGTTTGTTTGAAGCGGACGGGGCTAAACGCAGCAGGATCAGGGGTTCTAAGAACGCTCCCGCATTATCTTTTGTGAGGGGAATATCCCAGAAATTATCAAAAAACAGCTGCTTCCAAGGAAGCCTGCGGTCAGATCCAGCATAGACCCGGCTGATGCGGTCCATAAAAGCTTGATGGTCATTTGGATATCCGATCGAGACCACTGCCGGAATGGTTTCATCTGCCTCCAATTGCATCAGCTTGGCAAAGCGGCTTTTTGTGAAGGTTCCTCCCAGCCAGCAGCTGCCAATTTCTAGATCCGCCGCTTTGAGGATCAGCAGCTCCAACAGATATCCAAAATCTTCCAGGGACCCAGGTCTATCCCGGATGGCTGCGGCAATAAACGCTGGTGGATCCTTGATAAAGCCATAAGTGCCCAACCCGCGCATCATTTGACCGTCACCAGCCCTTGCAGCTGGAAACAGGTAGCGGACAGGATTTCCAAGTGGGCCTGATTTCCAATTCAAGGAGAAATTGATCAAGGAGTTCAGATCTGTGCGGTCCAGAGGTCTTTTTTGATATGTCCGGCAGGAATGCCTTTGGCGGATCAGTTGGGATGCTCTGTTATTGAATATCATCTTTGTCTGCGTCGTTGCTCCAGTAGTTGGATTATAGCAGGTTATGGTATTTAGTTTCGGTACCTTTACCCATGCTTTGAATCGTGTGGTTTATGATAGGATATTATTATAATAATAATCACTTAAATGATTTACTGTTAACGGAATGAATAAAAGCGAGACGGGCAGCCCTGCTGGTGAGATTTGGGAAGTTCCCCCATCTGGTGCGAAAAATCCAGGCTGGATCCATTTGTTGATCTTTTTTGTATTGATCTTCCTGGGGACGCTCCTGGGTTCATTGAGCTCTTTGAGTTTTCGGATTACCACTACTATCAACCCTAATGGTCCTGCCTATGGGGTGAATTACTTCTGGCTGGGTATTGTGGTCCAGCAGGTGGGTAGTATCTGGTACGGCGCCTGGGGTGTCCTTGCCGGGGTTATTTTTCCATTCATCTCCAATTCTGCCACTCAGGCATCCCTGCTGATCACAGCCGCTTATTTGCCTGCTAATTTTGTGCAGTCCTTTCTCCCAGCGTTCATCTTTAGGCGTTTAAAGTTGAATCCTAAGCTGGAAGGTGGCCGGGATTTCCTCTATTTATTCCTGACGATGCTGGTTTCCAGTCTATTTGGTGCCCTCTGGTCGGTATTCATTCTGGTAGTCGTGTTTAGCCGTCTGGAGTGGAGTGATGCGCTGCTAAACTTCTTTGGGTGGTTCGGTGGAAATCTAGTGGCCGGGATCATCTTCAACTATTTCCTGCTGAAGGCACTCTCGCAACGTGTGATCGACTCCAAAGGATTTGTCCGCCGCTGGTGGGCTTGATCCCTATTTCCGCCTGCGGACTTTCCTAAAATAATGAAGAACCCGGAGGGCTTTCTGCCAGCCGGGTTTTGTTTCTCAAGAGAAAGATTAGATTTAAATTAATAGATATCTGTGTCGTGAACCTCAAAGGGGATCTCCATGATCAGGGTCTTGTTGAGATAGAGATTGACCTGATATTGGCCAACCGGCCAGAAGTTACCCCCGTTCTCAATCTCGAAGACCAGCCTGCTCCTGGCTTCTTTGGTATCGATCTTGACCACGGTATCCGGCTGGAGCCGGTTGGTATCGACCGCGATCCAACTGGCCTGGACGGCAGTATCGGAAGGGGCATCGTTGAGATCGACAATCAGATAAAAGGTATCCCGCCAGTTGTAGGAATCTGTTGGTTGAGTGCCAGCCGGGTCGGTGTATAAGCCGGCCTGGTTGATCCATCCCGGGTCAACATTATTGGAACAGGAGGCAGCCGCCAGCATGATCAGGCTGAGAAGCAGCAGTTGAATGGTTATCCTATTCTTCATCAATTTATCCTCCTGGTGACTTGACCCAATTGCGGCTGTTTTTCTAGCTTTGAACAGGTTCTTTTTGGAATTTTCGAACTGCCAGCATGATCAAGCCCAGAATCCCTGCCAGTAAAAATACAGCCAGGTAATCGATCAAAGGAATCCAGGTGATCTGGTGGATCATGCTGAGATCCCTGCCGCTGTAAACGTAGAGAGCCAATCCGAGGTAGGCTGCCAGAATGCTCCAGCGGAGCCAGGACGGGATTTTCAATCCGTGCATCTGAGTGATCACGAACACACCGCCGAAACCAAAAGCGAACATTGGCCACATGTTATTCCCCTGCATAACAGCTACCAGGGCTCCGTGGATCACCACACTAACTTCCTGAACGATTATCCACCAGCGATTGATGTGAATGCGGGTGAAAAACAGTGAGCCTTGCAGCAGGAGCAGGAACATGTATAGAAATCCTACCAGATGACCGCTGGTGGCAATGGTGGGATGGTACCAGAAGGTGTAAACGGTGGCCCAGGAGAAGAAATAGCCGTGGTATTTCCTCGCAAAACGGATGATTTCCTTTGAAATAGGCACCGATTTCCCAAAAAACATCCCTCTGGTCCGATTTTCCATTAATAAGATCCAGACCAGCAGGATGGCTACTGATGCCTGGGAGCTCCAGATCGAAACATCCTGAGCCAGGCCGTCATACCAGATGTGTGTTTGCAGGATGCGCAGCAGGATGAAAAACGCATTGATTCCCAAAGCCGCATAATTTACAGCATGCAGGCGGGTGGAATATTTCTTCAGCCTGGTTTGGGCGTAAAGGATCAATCCCCAAAAGGAGAATTGGTGAAGAAGGTAAAAACCCCAGGCAGTCGCCCGGGACCAGAACGTGGGGTTGGGCAGCTTCCAGTAATACCAGGAAGCACCCTGATCGGGTAGAAGTTTTATGTCGTTCAGCAGCGGCCCGAGGCGCCAGATCAGCAGCACGAATATCAAACTAACTAGAATTCCGATCCAGAGTGCTACTAGATCCTGGCGGGTGGTCTTCGCAGGGTCTTCGTTAGTGGCAGCAGTCATTTTTTAGTAATCTCTCTCGTTCTTTTGAATTTCAATACGATGGTACAGGGACAATCAGCAGTTGTCAACCGACCAGGTCATCAAGCGCGGCAGGCAGCTCCTGGTATTGGAAGCGAAAATCGGATGCTAGCAGGCGGGCAGGGAATACCTGGCGGCCATCCAGCGCTAAAGTGGCAGCCTTCCCAAGCAGCAGCTTGAGCGCTAAACCCGGTACAGGTAACCAGACTGGCCGATGGAGGGCTTTGCCTAGAGTGTGCGCGAAGGTCAGGTTGGTCACCGGTTCGGGTGCAGTGAGATTATAGATTCCCCGGCTGTCGGGGTGCAGCAAAAAATACTTGATTGCCGAGACCACATCAGCGATATGGATCCAGGACATATACTGCTGCCCGCTGCCAATTCTACCCCCAACCATTAACCGGAAGGGGAGAGCCAGGAGAGGAAATAAACCGCCTTTTTGACTTAACACCAGACCGGTGCGGATGATGACCCTGCGTACACCCATTTCCTCTACCTCCTGAGTGGTTGCCTCCCAATCCAGGCAGACCCGAGCCAGGAAATCATCTCCGGCAGGTGTGGTCTCGTCTACAGGGCGGGTTCCGTTATTGCCGTAATAGCCAATCGCCGAAGCTTGGATGAAGACAGCTGGTCTGCTGTCAACTTCTTTGACTCCCGCCGCAAGTTTTCTACCTACAGCGATTCTGCTGGAAAGGATGTCTTGCTTCCGTTTTTCTGTCCAGCGCATCTGCAGAAGATTGCTGCCGGCAAGGCTCTCACCAGCCAGGTTGACCAGCGCCTGATTTTCAGCGATCGCTGAGTTGAGTGCTTCTTTCTGCCAGGATACCGCCAGAAAGCGGTCCCTCACCTTGCTGGGGTTCCTGCTCAGGATGGAGACTTGATGTCCATCTTTTTGGAGCGATTCTGCCAGGGCGGATCCAATCAGACCGGTTCCGCCCGCAATCAATACTTTCATTCTTAACCCTCGCTCTGATCCAAGTTCGTTGAATACTCATCCATCCAGTCCAACAATGGATCTGCGTCCTCACCAAGATTATTCCGGGTCACTTCAACAAAATCTTCAAGATAGTTTTGAAGCAGCTCTGGTTCAAGTCCCCGGGATTGGAGGAGTCCTTTTACCCAGCTGATATTGGGTTTGAGAAGGCGAATATCCCCCAGTTTCAAGGCAGCCAACAAATCATCGAACAGATAATTGTTGATTTCTCGAATGAAATTTGAGGGTATCTGGATTTGTTTTTCCCCACTGGGCTGGAAGAGGACAGCGCTTTCAAGATAGGGCAGCTGATCCACTATCTGGTCGATCAAATTTTGATAGGGGTTGGGGCGGGGAGGTGAATCAGCTGATGGCTCGGGATCACTGAGCAATTTTTCAATCTTTGCGACAGCATCTTCCAGGTCGCTGCCCAGGTAGGTTCCGGGTATTCTGTCGATCAGCTGGGGAATTTCAGTGAAGACATGTCCGGCATATGCCAGGGGAGTGCCCTGATCCCGGAGGGATTTGCTGGCATCCAGGAGTGAAGCACAGGTTTTGAGCCTGGCTGCGGTCATGATCACCAGGGAAGGCTGAATGCTGTTCAGGGATTCCTGCAGCTGGGATAACGGGACATCAGCGCCGAGATAAATGACCTCCCAGCCTCTATAGCGCAGGAGCAGATTCAATGCCAGGGGTGGGATGGTATGGAATTCGCCAGGTGGACAGCTGATCAGCGCCTTTTGGGGATGGAAGGCTCGAGGAGCCGAGTCGATCAAGGCTTGCAGTTTGCGGGCAACCAGCTCGGATGCATAGTGCTCCTGCTGCACCGAGATGTCGGATGTATACCAGCCTTCTCCAATCTGCGCCATTCCCGGGAAAACAAGATCTGTAAGAACTGACTCCCAGGGATACTGGGTGAAGGCGGTATCCAGGACACGCTCCGCTTTTTCTTCCTCGAAGGCCAGACAGTGCTCGATCCACAGCGTCTTGAGTTCACCCAGCGGCTTGAGCTGGATCTCCGCCGGGGGGAGATCAACCGGCAGCGTTCCGCGGTGGTTTTCCTCAAGGGGATCCCTCCCCGCGGCGATCAATTCCCGCCAGTAATCCACTGCTTGACTGATGCGCATGCCTTCTTCCTGGCGAGCCATGAACCAGCGGATCATTTCAATATCTCGAGTAGAATATAAGCGGTGTCCACCCTCTGTACGGACAGGATTAGGAAGGCCATAACGACGCTCCCAAGCGCGCAGCGTATCCGCTTTAATGCCAGTTTCACGAACGACAACATTTAAATTATAGCTAGGGGTAGTTTTATCCATAAAGAGTCCTTTTTTCTAAATTCGCATATATTATCGCATAATTTGATCAAAATGTC
>JARROG010000092.1:0-6562 GCA_037384185.1 Anaerolineales bacterium
CCCGCCGTGGCCACCGCCGCGAGATCGAGGATGCCATCGAGGATCTGGGCGGTGTCGCCGATGAAGGCGTCACCTGGCGCCTGTCGCAGGCGGCAGAGGCCCGAAACCGCGCCGACAGGTCGCAACTGGATGATGCGAATGACCTCGTTTTGTTCCTCATCCAGCGGATCAGCGATCATCATCTCTAATCCAGCACCCATCAGCATGGCGCAATAAACCCGGTTAAGTATGGGCCGGGAGTGCTCGGGTACAGAGTTGGAAACATTTGAAAGGCCAACTGAAATTGATGGTGGTGGGTCACCGGCAAACTTAAGTGTCCGCACAGCTTCGATCAGCTCCGGGCAGTACTCCTGGCAGCCCGAGACCGTCAGCACCAGCGGGTCAATGATCAAGTCAGGCATGTCAATTCCTACTTCCATCGCCCGGGGAATGAGATATTCCAGGGCAATGTTCACCCGTTCATCGGCTTCTACCGGAATGCCTTCCTTCTTGAGGGTCAGGGCAATCAACTGGGCATCGTATTTCTTGGCCATCAGAGGGACCTTTTCCAGGCGCTCTGCTTCCGCCGAGGTGGAATTGATGATCGGGCGGGCTTTCGTAATCACTTTGAGGGCAGCTTCAATTCCTTCCAGGTTGGTGCTGTCAATGCACAGCGGGACATCGACCACTTCCTGGACGGTTTTGGTCACCCAGGGGAAGACCTCCTCCCACTCTTTCTTCTGGCGGCCCAGATTGAGATCGATGGCTTTGGCTCCGGCCTCTACCTGCTCGATTGCAGATTTCTTGAAGAACTCTGCATCTCGCTCCGCCAACGCCTTTTTCACTTTGGGCGATATGATATGGATATTTTCTCCAATGATATACATACAGGTGCCTCCTTACTTATTTTCCTTAATATATTGATTAACGATGACTCGTGATAACGTCATTTATCCACGCTGATTTGAACAGATGGGAATAAAGTCATATCGGTATGGGGCAGGAACATCGCTGATGTAAAGGCGTCAAAAAAGCGGTTATCAGCGGAAAGTTCGATATAGGTCATTTTGCTGGCAATCCGGGAAATTTCTTCCCGGTTTTCATAATCCAGGAGCGCCAAATAGGCGCCTTTCAGCGAGGTGTTGCCCAGGAATTCGAACTTTTCCCAGGGCATATCCGGCAGCAAACCGATCTGGACAGCTTTTTCCACGTTGATATACTGACCAAAACCTCCTCCGATCAGCACCTGCTCAACAGCTTCCAGGGGCATACCCACACTGTCCCCAAGCACACTGAAGCCCGCAAAAATTGCTGCCTTCGCGCGCATCAGGTTGTCAATATCCACTTCAGTGAGGATGATGTCTTCACCGATCTCGCTCTCATCCGCCCAGCAGACCACATACTCTCCACCGTGGGATCCTTTGCGGATGCGCTCTGTATCTCTGGTGAAATCAAAACGGCCGCTCTTGTTGATCACCCCGGTCATGAGCATTTCCGCCAACAAAGAAATCAGCGCACTGCCGCACAGTCCCTTGGGTTTGCCTCCTCCAATCACCCGCCAGGATGCTTCCAGGTTTTGAGAGTTGATCCAGACCTCATCGATCGCTCCGGTGGTCGCTCGCATACCATGCAGTACCCCCGCGCCCTCAAAAGCTGGTCCGGCAGAACAGGCGCAGGTCACCAGCCATTCATTCGAACCCAGCACCATCTCCCCATTTGTACCCACATCCAGAAACAGGGTGACTTTTTCTGTCTCAGAAAGCCCGGAGGACAGCACGCCGGCGGTAATATCTGAACCCACATAACTTGCCACGCCGGGCAGGCAAGTTACTTTGCCTTCTGGATGGCCGTTCAAGCCTGTCTCCAGGGCGGAAAGTACCGGGATGTGATTGGCAACAGTTACATAGGGCGCCAGACGGATGCTGGAAGGAGGGATCTGCAGCAGCAGATGAATCATCGTGCTGTTGCCGGATATCACCGTATGATAGATATTTTCCGGGCGTGTTTTTGCCCTGCGGCTGGCTTTATTAAGGAGCTCATTGATGGTCTCCAGCACCAATTCCCGCAAAGTCTGATCTCCGGTTCCTTTGCTGGCAAAGATGATCCGGGAAATTACATCCTCACCGCGGGTGATCTGCCCATTGTACTCGGAAGCCTGTCCTTTCGGCTCACCGCTGATCAGGTCCACAACCATGACTTTTACGGTAGTGGTCCCGATGTCAACTGCAGCACCCCAGAGCGGTTCGTCGGGGGCAACCAGCCCGGGTAGAATATCGATCACCTGAGCTGAACCATCCGCCTGCAGGCTGCTCTCGGTGTAGAGCACCGGAGTGACCTGCCAATCGTTTTCCCGCAAAATCCCAGACAGTTTCTGCAGAACAGGCAGGGAGATGTCCACCTCAGCCAGGCTGGTCGTTTGCAATAACGCAGTCCGGAGTCGGGCCCAGTCGCTGGTCTGGTCTTCCATGCTGGGTGGTTTGAGCTCCAATGGAACCCGTTGAATGACCTGAGCTTGCCTGGCAAGGTATCCCGCTGGAACACTGACATCTGCAGCTGACTGCCCTGTAGTGAGATGCTGTTGGATCTTCTCCTGGGGAGGAACAACCACCTCAAGGTCACCCTCAACCACTGTCTGACAGGCAATCGCATAACCCTGCTCAACATCTTCAGTGGAAAGTCTCATGGTGCTGCGGCGGCGAACTTTGCCGGAGGTCACCTGCACTGCACATTGACCACAACGTCCCTGCCCACCGCAGGGTTGATTGATCTGGATGCCTGCCTTTTCAGCCGCTGCGGTGAGCATCGATCCCGCTGGGATCTCAACTGCTTCATCTGCAACGTCAAATTTCACGCGATAATTAGTAGCCATAAGCGAGTTCTTTTGTCAATTACTCTTTACAACCAATAAGAAAATAAAAGGTAGGGACCCTTCGGTGATCGAAGTCTATCCCTACCTATTATTATAAAATAGTTCCC
This sequence comes from Anaerolineales bacterium, assembly GCA_037384185.1. Taxonomy (GTDB): domain Bacteria; phylum Chloroflexota; class Anaerolineae; order Anaerolineales; family UBA11858; genus B10-G9. Next base: position 2,956 of record JARROG010000092.1, read on the forward strand.
CGGGGTTCGACTGACTTCACCCGCCCGTCCTAGAGCACTTCTTTCATGAAGGCAGGTAAATCTACAGCTTCCTTGGGGCCAACTTTGACCTCCCAGTCAGGCAGTTCCTCTTCCAGTTCACCAGACAGGACTGCCGTGTGACCGGGCAGGACAATGCGTTTTTTAGTTACCTTGTCAGCGGCATCGAAGCGCTTGGCATCCTTGGCAATGATCTCTGCGTCGAATTTACCCGCCGCCCAGGCAGTCAGCACACTCATTCCCTCAGAGTCAGTCACCAGCAGCCAGGCAGGGAGCCCCATGCTCTCCACTTCATTAGCAACGCTGAAGTAGGTGATGCTGAAGTTTGTCGTTACCAGGAAGGGATCCTCAGGGCCAGGATTGTTGATTTCATAGATTCCTGGAGTGACCTGGATCGGCTCTTGGGGATCGGTGTAGATATTGGCCCGCAGAACAAGCAGGGCATAAGCAGTTGCTGGATCGAAATGATCGATGACGATAAAGCTGCCGTATTTCCCAATGGCCTGCATGGCCAGAGCAAGCTCCCGATCTGGATCCCCCACATCTCCCGGGAAATTGATGATCGGAAATCCAAGCTGTCGGAAATTCTCCTTGAGCGCCATTCGGCGGATCGTGGTATTGGCGGTCAGGGTACCGAGCATGGTTCGCTGCTTGGGAGCCAGCACCAGGTTTTTCAAGCCTTTGCCTTCCAGCTTTTCGACCAGGGCAACCATCGCATCGATATTTCCTGCCTCGACTGCCAGCGGAACGTCGAATTCTTTTGCCAGCTCCGCCATCTCTTCCCAATTCTCTTCCGTTGCGCTGACCAGCAAGGGGGTTTCGTTCTCGTTGAGATTTTCCAGACCCTTTTTCAGCGCTGGCGGTGACCCGATCAGGATCAGCGGCAGATCGGTGGCTTCTCGTACTGCTTTTACAGCTGCCCCGAAATCTCCACCCCGCTCCTGGACAGCAACTCCGCCCATCGACAGGTCCATTCCCACATAATCCACAACGTACTCGGAAACAGGCATCACCTTTGCTTGAATTTCAGATGCCGGCTGGTCGTCGTAGACCCGGATGAACAAACCTGGCTGGCTGAAGAATTTCTTGTTGTGGCGGAAAAGGACCACCTCATTCCCACCCTGAACCTCATGGCCGTTGGATTTTAACGTGATCGGCCGGACAGGAGGTGCAGAGGCTTCCGCCAGCTTGGCAGCTGATTCTTCACTGACGTAAGGACATTTGGAAAGCTCAACCTGTTTGGCAGCCAGCTTCATGGCAAAAGCCAAGCAGGTTGGAAATTCACATTCCTTACAGTTGGTTTGAGGAAGCAGCTTGTAAATTTGAATCCCGGTTAGAGCCATACTTTTTCTCCGTTATGCTATCTATTTCCTGCTCGGATTGGTTGGGGAGAAGCGATCTACCAGTTCATCCCGCTCGCCAAGCCGCTTTCTTATTCCTTCATCAAGTCGTGAAGTGCGTCCTTGGTTCTCCGGACACTCTCAGGATGTCTGAGGACGATCAAATCTGCACCAGACTCAACCAGCATGATCGCTGTCGTGGATTCCCAGGTAATACCCCGGGTTTCCCAATCACCCCAAGCTTCAGGGACATCGTGACCAACTTTAGACTCTTTGGTCTTCCAGCATTCTTCGCCAGGGGTCACCATCATCGGGAACTGAGTCATAGCATCGCCCTGGAGAGCGGCGATCCGCAGTCTTTCCATCACGGAGTATCCATATTCAAAGCCATAGCCGAGCGCGCCAGTGGTGGGATCCATCACGATGCTGTCTGCAGGCAGACCCATATCCGTGATCAGGATATTGAGCTGTTTCGCCAGATTGACATCCATTGCAGTCCGAGCCACAACCAGCTGACCATCTGCCATGGCAGAGGCAACGATCGTGCGGTAGTTCTTTTCCTCGCAAACGCCCAGTAGAAGTTTTTCCCCTTTGAAACGGGTGGAAATTTCCACCAGCAGTTCGTTATCTGAATCCGGCTGCCCGGGACCAAAGACGATCAAAGGCAGGCCGCTGGCTTTGAGAACCTTGTCGACAGCTTCAATCGCCTGCTCTTTGGTAGTGGGGTTGCCTTCCGCGTCAGTCAGGGCTAACTTCAGATAGAGAACATCAGCTCCTGCTTTTTCGGCGGCTTTTGCCCACTCTCCGGGGTCATTCATGACATCGCCCCAGGTTTCCATCAGGATCTCGGACCAGTCATCCGGTTTGCGGCTGAAAATCTCGATGCCGATCACTGGTTTATGGGGAGTTTGTCCTTCAAAATGCATGTAGGGCATAGCAGTGGATCCACCGATTGTCACTGTGTGAGACCGCGTGCCGCCTTCCGCAGCAGTCGCACCCAGGGTGATCTCTCGCACCACTCCATCCCAGGATTCCTTAGCAAGCTTGATCTTGGAATCTGCTGGCAGCCAGGGATCATCGGAGACTACTGGCGCTGGAGCAGCTTTGGGTGCTTCAGAAGGAGCTGCTTTCGGAGCCGCAGGAGCAGCAGGAAGCTGGAAATCCTCCAGACCTTCCACTCCGCCCAGTTCAGCCAGGGCAGCTATCAGTGCCCTGCGCAGCATGTTGACAGCTCGTTCGGCGCCTTCCCCGCTCACACCAGAAGAAGCCTGCGGAGCTTTAGGAGCCACAGCAGGGGGCTGCACAGATTCCGCAGCAGGTGCACTGGGTTCCGCTTCCTTTTCTGGCGCTTCTTCTTTTGCTTCCGGAGTGGTCTTGGCAATTACCGCCTCCGCCTGGGCAATGACATCATCGCCCTCTTCCTCTTTTTCTGGAATATCAAGCTCTTTCTCTTCTCGCTGCATGGTAGGCATATCCAATACTGGATGATTCTTGGATTTGACCCACTCCTGCAACTCTTCGACAGTGGTCACACTCTCACCATCAGCGATCTTGTCAATCAGGTCTGGAACCCCTTCGCGCTCGGCAACGGATTTCAGCTCGAATTCCATGGAGTCTTTCAGATTCTTGCTCATCCAGACAATTCGTTTGAATCCACCATCTGCCGAGATGAATTTGGGGCTGAGCATATAATATTTACCCACACCCATAACTCCAGGGGTCTGAACACCACCGCCAGCCATACCGGCCAGCGTGCTGAATTTCATTCCCATGGGAGTCATTCCTGTGTCCTCACGGCTGACCACCATGACCCCTTCCACATCGGGGATGTACATAACAATCGCCTCAAAGCAGCCGCAAGCTGTCATGGGGTTTTCCATGATCGAATACATGGATACTTTATCTACCACACCGTGGGAAGCTGACTTGGTGTAGTCGATCGTGCCTTCCCAATATCCTATCTCATCGTCATACAGCTCTCCCAGCTCAATGGGCTGGTTCGGCCCGGTGGGATCGATGCTGAAGGAGGCCTTGCAGTCCAGCCAGTTGTAGGCTCCACAGAGGCCAAGTCTTTCAGGGCTTACTACACAAACGTGGTCCGGAGCAAAGCTCTGGCACAGCGTGCAGGAGTAGAAAACCTCCACCGAGTCGTCGGTCATATCAGCCAGGCGTTTGTTGCGGTAGTCATAGGCTTCGCGAGCCTTTTCCAGCCATTTCTCCATCTCGGCCTTGTCGGTGTAAACTGTCAC
>JARROG010000093.1:0-7984 GCA_037384185.1 Anaerolineales bacterium
GGAGGGAGTTCTTTACTGACTGCCTCAAGAGCCTGCATGGTTGAATATCCTGCCCGCAGGCCGTTAACAACAAGGTTGAGCATATCGGGCAGCTGATTCCCAAAAGTCACCAGCCGCTTGTTCTGCTGGCGCTTCATATAGAATCTTGGTGCCATCGCTCCCAATATCATACCGATTAGAGCCGAGATGATATTCTGTCCCCCAATTGCCCAAGCTAAAAACCCCAACAAGAAGGATGCAATTACCATCGCTGCCACATATTCCGCAGGCCGAAGTTTTAAGTCTGCCTGGGCCAGGTTTGTGGCAATGCGATCACCAAACTTTGATCCTTCCAAGCGCTTATCAATCCACTCGGAAATCGCTGTCGTCTTTTCTTCCTCAGCAAGAGCGACTGCATCCTCAAATTCTTCCTCAACATAATGGGAAAATCGTTCATCGAGAACAGTTTGCTCCTCCCGAACGGTGACTACAACACCGATAACGAGCAGAACACCTGCTATCGCTCCCCCGATGATCAAAATGGTTGTCATCATGGAATTAAACCCCAATTTTAGCCAGGCTTATGCCCCGCCAGCTCGCTTTGAAAAGATTGAAGGCGGCAGGTGAATCCCGTGGCCTTCAATCTTATCCATGTATTTTGGCCGCAGACCAGTAGGTACAAGTTCGCCCAAGACTTTGCCATCTTCGATTGCGGTCTGTTCGAAACGGAAAATATCCTGCATGGTGATCACATCACCTTCCATTCCAACCACCTCTGTTACATTGGTTACTTTACGGGTACCATCCTGCATCCGGCTCTGATGAATGATCAAATCGATTGCAGATGCAATCTGCTCTCGGATAGCGCGAACCGGGAGATCCATACCAGCCATCAAGGCCATAGTCTCGACCCTGGATAAGGTATCTCGAGGGGAGTTGGAGTGAGCCGTTGTCAGCGAACCATCATGACCAGTATTCATAGCCTGGAGCATATCTAGAGACTCTTCACCACGGATCTCACCAACGATAATCCTATCGGGTCTCATACGCAAGCAGTTGATCACCAGTTGTCGAATGGTAACCTCACCCCTCCCTTCAATATTAGGTGGGCGGGATTCAAGAGTGACAACGTGATCCTGGCGGAGCTGAAGTTCAGCCGCGTTCTCAACGGTGATAATCCGCTCGTCATTAGGAATAAAACCAGACAGAACGTTCAGCAAGGTGGTTTTCCCAGAACCAGTACCACCAGAGATGATGACATTGAATCTGGATTTTACGGCTGCCTCCATGAAGAGAACAGAGCTGGGCGTAAGACTACCAAAGTCAATCAGCTGTTCCACAGTAAAGGGATCTTTAGAGAATTTTCGGATTGTGAGGCAGGGACCAACAAGCGAGATTGGTGGAATCACTGCATTCACACGGGAACCATCCGGCAAGCGTGCATCCACATAAGGGCTGGCTTCATCGATCCGCCTGCCCAGGGGAGCCACAATCCTGTCAATAATGCGCATCACATGCTCATCGTTCTCAAAGGTGATCGGAGCTCGGGTGATCTTGCCTGTTTTTTCGAAATAAACACTCTTGGCACCGTTGACGTTCCACTTCAGATACGTCAATTGACGGATCCAGTTCTGCCAGGAGTCTGTTTTGGACTCGCACCTTTAAATCAGCGTAGGTTTCGTCCTGAGCGTCCTTGCGGGGAGGAGATACCCGTCTGGCTTCTAATGTCCCCAGCCGTGATCCACCACTCAGAGAGGGCTCCTCATCTCCAGATTGCCTGCCTTGTTCAATTCTTTTTAAAAGAGACATAGATTTTGTCCTGTCTTAATTCTTGGTATAACGGATTCTCGTTAAACTTCTTCTATTCCTGCGCCTTCTAGCTGGGTTATACTTTCCCGAACTTTTCCGACCAGTTCGAGGATGCCTTTACCGATTTCCTTGGACTTTCCTTCACCCAGCATAAATGGAACACCCCGGTTGACACCAGGAACGACTACTTCACGATCCTCATAGAGGACACAGGCTACCTTATGTCCAAGATTATGACCAACCTTTTCTGGAGTGATCGCGATCTGACGATCAAACCTATTCATAACCAACAGAATTTTGTTTTTATTGATCCCGAGTCGGGAAACCAGCAGCTGGAGGACTGACCGGGTGTTGATGATGGCTGGAATGTCCTGGGAGGAAATCAGCACCAACAAGTCGCATGCATCCAGCGTATCAATCGTCTCGTCTGCCAAATAAGAATTCGTATCCACGATGACATAAGAGTACATTCTCGCCAGGAACTTCAGCACTTTCACCAGATCCTGACCTGTTACATGTTCTCCATCCTCTGGCGTTGCAGGGGCAGAAACAATATCCACACCTGAATCTTGATGATGAAGAACAACGTCTTCCACTAACTCACTGTCCAGTTGATCAACATTCGGTGTCAAATCAACGATCGAAGTTCGCCCTCTTTCGTTGAAGAACACCTGGATATCTCCAAATTGCAGATTGGCGTCCACGAGTACAGCCGGCGTTTCTGGGCTGTGCAGCGCAACAGCCAGGTTAGAAGCTACTGTAGTGGTGCCAACTCCACCTTTTGGACTATATACTGCGATGATTTTCCCGATCCCAGAAAGCTGGAAAGTGGTAGACCTGGGGTCCGAGAGACTTCCCGTTCCCCGGGCGATGAACTGCACATCCGTGCGAATTGCCTTCGCTTTTGCACCAGCTCGCCGGATCACAGATACCAATTCATCGCTTTTAGGCGGTTTGGTTAAAAAGTCCCTCGCACCTGCCAACATTGCCCGCCGCATGTAATTCGTGTCACCTTGAACGGACAGGATCACGATTTGTGATACAGGAGCTTGTTCCTGTATGTGTTCCGTGGCTTCTATGCCGTCCATATCCGGCATATTGATGTCCATTAGGACAACATCAGGATCCAAAGCGACAGCCTGCTTAATCGCATCCTGACCAGTCCGGGCAGTTCCAACGACATTAATGTCATTTTCAAACTGCAGTAACCTGGCTACGTTTTTTCGAGTGTCTTCCTGATCATCAACGATCAGTACAGTAAATTCTTCAGCCATGATGTCCTTTGTAAATTAACTCGACTATTAAGGAGTTGGCTCCGGCTGGTTTTCCTGAACGCCAGCAGTGGGCACCTTATCAACTCTTGGCGCGAGTCCGTAAGGCAGTTTTGCAGGAAGAGGAATCGAATAATCATCCAGGAAATATTGGATGGTGGCGGTATCGGTATCAATCACAGTACTGTCACCAGCCGACCGCAGGGCCAGACTGATCTCAACACCGCTATCGATCAAATAGGTCAGATTGACCGCTTCTTGCGGGGTAACAATCAAGGTGATATTGTCCGGAGGTGCTTCTTCCTGCACTGGAGCAACTTCTTCCCCTTCTCCGGTCGGGGCTGGCGGAGGAGCCTCTACATCCGCAACTCCCGCTTGTTCCAATTCAAAGTCACCTACATTCAGCACGGTAGCGCTGGGGATGATAATTTGTGTTGCCAGACGCGGGCGCTGAGCTTCGGAGGGAACTACATAGATATCTTCTTCTGTCAACTCTTCAGTTTGCACGATCCTTCCTTCAGGACCGCCTCCGCTGACAACTTCCGAAGTCAAACGCGGTGGACCACCCTCAGCTCCAAGAGCGATGCTTGAGCCATAAACCAGGGCTGTGGAGTTGGGTAGTTTGGTTTGAAAATCTGGGTCCAGGTCAATGAATTGCATCGAGGCGATTACAACCACGCGGTCACCCGGTCGCAATGCATATGACACGCTCGCCAGCCGATCAATCGGGATCGATTTCGCTACCATTCCTTCTGGAATTGAAAGAGAAGCTACTGAACCTGCTGTCGATAGTTGGGCAGCAGTGTCCACCAGCATATTTGCAGTCAGCGGAATTCCGCTGTCCAGGTCGAATTTCGCCTGTCTACCCACCACCTGAGCCAGATCGGTGAACATACCGGAAATCAGCAGGTCTCGCGGGAGTGGGATCAAGCCCAATACAGTTTCATCCAGGACCGTTCCCCGGGGAGCGTTCTGCGTGATCACCACAATATCGACCCTGTCAGGTACTGCAACTTCTGCTGGAGCACTCGCTGGTGCAGGCTGCAGCAACCTGGTATAGAGCAGATATCCGCCTGCTACGAGCAAGATCAGTATCAAACTTAAATAAAGAAACACTCTACCGCGTCGCATAGCAACCTCCTGGCTTATTGCTTGTAATTTCTTTCCTTATTTTACCGCATTCTAATGGTACAGTTTCAGACGAAAAACTCTTTCCATAGTGTAACGGATAACAGCGATTATTTCTACCAAATCTCATTGCAATCCTGTCAGGTGATCCAGGGGTATTAATCTTATTAAAGCAAAACCCTACCTGACGGTAGGGTTTTGCACATGTGACTTAGTAGGCGGTCACTCGCCTAGAACCTAGACGGTTCGTTTAGATATTGCCAACGATATTGCTGAAAATGTTGCCAATGGCGGGGCCAAGAAGGGAGAGAATAACAATCACTACAACAGCGACTAATACAAGAATGAGCGCATACTCTACTAGACCTTGGCCTTTTTCTTTCGGTGCGAATAACATGGTGTTTACCTCCTGTTTTAGTATTTCCTTCGAGGTGTATGCGAACCTGTCAGGTTGGTAGGCACATTATAAAGAACATCAAATCAATTTGCAACAAGGGCAACCTTACAATTATGCAAACACATCCTGGCCCTCAGTCATAAGGGGTATAGCAAAACCAATTCTGGTGCCCTGGCCGATCGCAGTATCAACATTGAATTCACCGCCCAGGATATCCACGCGTTCCTTTATAACCTTTATACCCATGCTGCCATCCAAAGCTTGCTCAACGTTGAAACCCTTGCCATCATCTTCGACGTCAACTGCAACCCGGTCATCCCCTGTATCAATATGTGCCCGGATCGTACTCGCTCCACTATGACGAGCTGCATTGCTGACCAATTCCTGGAGAGCACGGAAAATCATGATCTCCAAATATCCATCCAATCTCCGCTCGGTGCCGGTGGCGCTGAAATGGATCTCAACTTCATTTTGTTCCTTAAACGCCTCGAAATAGTGCCGCAACGTAGGTATTAAACCCAGGTCATCCAACATCATTGGTCTGAGTTCGAATATAAAATCCCGAACCTTTGTGAAAGTGGTATTAGCATTGGCTTTCAGCTGATCCAGCTCATCACGAGCCTGATCCAGATCGATATCAAATAAACGTTGAGCGATCTCTACCTGAAGGATAAAATTTGCCAAAGCCTGAGCTGGGCCGTCATGCATCTTGTTGGACAATCGCTTCCGCTCAACTTCTTGAGCCTGGATGACTGACTCCACAAACTCCGCAGCATTGAGTTCGCTTTCGCCCTCCTCAAGGAGAGGAGTCTTACTCAGAAAATCGCTCATGTCTTGAAGCTGAAGTATGGTGTCTTGGAGATGGATCTGTTCAGCTTTCAGTTTATCCATTTGCCCCCGCATCACAAAAAGCCTCTGCTGCGCGTCTAAAGCCTCATCGTAAACATCACGTACGGCTGCAGTGGAATAATTGTCAACATTCTCCTTGAATTCTTTGATCTTGGTGGAATTGGCAATATTGCGTTTTGCTAATTTGTCCACCTCTGCCTGACTTTGCTTGATCTTAGTAGTGACCCCTTGCAACTCCTGCTCAGCCTGCCGGATCTTCTGTTCCAAGGATTCCTTCAGCTGTTCAGTGTTCTTGACTTCTTCTGGGTTGTTCAAAGCCATGGCTAATCTCCTGCCTCAGGATAACATTCTACGATGAGAGTATAGCATAGGTGCCACACAGTAGCAATTTATGTCTTTGTTAGGTTGCCTGGTAGGTTGTGAATCACTCACTGCCAAAAATAAACTGTCATGTGGTCCATCCCAAAACCCGGCGCAAACTCCCCTTGGCTCTGGTAAATCATCTTCAGGTCCTCAACCAGGTCGGGATACCAACTCGGAAATGTCACCAGGTAATCAGCTGAGTTCCCGGATAAAAACCTTGCAAGTCTTTCCTCATCACGAATGAATGGGATCACATCAGGAGAAACCAAACCTGCCAAATCCAGGATTTTGCGGTTTCCATAATATCCCAAAGCGCCGATATCGTGTGCCCCAATTACAGCATCTTCAGATGTATTTGCATTGATCCAGCGGGCTGTCTCCACCATCTCTGTTTGGATAACACCGACATCTCTCGCAAATGCACGCATTCCAAGGAACCAGAACGATCCTACCGTTACCAAACCAGCACCCAGCACGCTGCGACTCACAACACGAAACCAGGTTTTTTCTGAACCAGGAACCAACAATCGCTGCAATCCTAAGCAGCCAAGGACAAAATACATTGGCATAACAGGCATCAGATAACGTCCGTGCTGATAAGCCACTGGAAGCTTCCAGGCATATAGACCGACATAGCCAACGACCCAAACCAGCATGCCAACTCGGGCCCAATCTTTACTTTTGATTGCTCTGAAACCTTCATAAATAAACCCGGGCATCAGCAGGGCACCCAAGCCAGTGATAGCAGGGAGCGCCATCCTCGCGTATCGAGTGAGAAAGGAAATTTTCTGCAACGACTGATACTCGGCTTGCTTGGCAAAGAATGTGTTCGGCCAAATATCTCCCGCTACAAACCAGTTAAATAAGAAATAGGGAGCTGCCAATGCTGCTACTCCAATCAATACCTGACAAGTTTTATTGAATACCTCTTTGATGGTTTTGGATTCTAAAATAGCTACTAATAAAACAGGACCCATCAAGGTAAGTCCATCCGGCCGGACCCAGACAGAAAATCCGATCAAGAATCCGGGATACCAGAAATTGCTTTTTCTTCTGATAAGCCAATACAAAACCATAAATATAATCAATCCTAAAAACAATGTTTCCATGCCAGAAAGAGCCGCCCACACTAAATGCCATTCGACCCCTATTACAGCGCCTGTAATTAACGGAGCAATCGGATTCCCAGGAAGAATTTCGCGAACGATCAGATATCCTAATACAGAACTCCCCCAGAGAAGTCCAAAACCTAATAGATATGTCCCCCAGACAGGATTAATATTTCCGAAGTAAACCAAGGATAGGAGCAAACCCCAGGCAGGCCCAGTGGAGCCACCGGAAGGCTGCCCTGATTGAAAACTCCAGCCCTGGCCGCTGGCAAGATTCCTGGCAAAAGTCTGGTGAATCCAGGCATCATCCAGAGGAAAGCCCAGACCAACCGCCCTCTGACATGCAAAAAGAAATCCACCACACGACAGCAGCGCTATTAAACCCAAAAGCAAAATGTCTCTTCGTTGTCGGCGATTTGTAACAAGTTCCGCCATGTTATTCCTTGACAATTCTGAAATACTTGATCCCGTTCTGGTTTGCAATTAACTTCAAATCCGGATCCTGTTCAGGATATTGATAAAGACGATCAAGGGTACTGGCATGGTTAGGTTCGAGAATCAAATAATCCACGCCGAATTTATTGGCAGCCATTAAAATTTCAGGAATTCCATCACTTGGTATGACAACAGCAGAGCGGTCGGTGGCTGCGTAGAACCCAGGTGGATTATTGATCATTACCAGACCTTCCAGATCCAGTTCGTGCAAGGTGAAACCTATTTCCTCTGCAACCCAATTGCTGGCATTCCATAGCGGCTGTTCGGGGTCAGGTCCAACCACTCGTTCCTTAAACAGGTAGACAGAACCAACCGAAATAATTACTACCAAACTTACGCCAAATAGCATTTCGGCTTTAGGTGAAGTCCAATTCCTTTTCCTTACACCTTTTGCTATTACATAAGAAAACCCTGCTGCGGACAATGACCAGAACAGGGGTTGAAAACCTGCTCCAGAATGAAGGTAACCTCCTCGCATGCCCGCGAATGGAAAAGCTACGCTCATCATCAGGAAATCTAAGAACCAGACAATCAGGATCGATTGAACAGCTGTATTCCGCCAATGCTTTCTCAAACCCAGGATA
>JARROG010000094.1:0-6535 GCA_037384185.1 Anaerolineales bacterium
AAAAGAAATTGAGATTTGGACAGATGTAAATGGAATATTAACTGCTGATCCTAGGAAAGTAAAAGAAGCTATTCCACTTAAAGCCGTTACATATCAAGAAGCAATGGAAATGTCATATTTTGGGGCTAAAGTAATATATCCTCCTACAATGCAACCTGCTTTTGATAATAATATTAAGATTCGAATTAGAAATACATTTAATGACAGGTTCCAAAGGCTGATTGGTCTTTTTATCAAGAACCATCAACTGCAGGTAGGTGGTATAAGGGTTGCGGGCGATCGCCAGGGCTGGATCCCCGGATTCAAAGGTCCAGAGAGCTTTAAAGTACTCTGGATAGGTTCCCTCCCGGCAGAAATTGTTCTTGATAGCCCGGGCAGGGACGCCAGGCAGGCAACTCCCATTGACATCGATTGAAAATGAACGCACCTCTGATTCCGGCCCATAGCCCCCGTCCTGGACGGGTGTAACAGACCAGTAGTAGGTCTCGCAATCAGTTAACGGATCGGTGATCACTGTCGTCGCAGGGAGAGGGTATTCCGTCAGCAGATTGGGGTCGCTGAAATCTGATGCGGTATGAAGGTGGATCAAATATCCATCCGGGATGCATCCGGGATTGCCAGTAGTAAACTGCAGGGCAGGGGTCAGGGAATCCACCACAGCGTCATCCGCAGGTCCGAGTAGTTCAGGAGCTACCACAATATCCGCCAGAGAGGCGCATTCTGGGCCAGTGAAGAAGCTCCTGGGTCCAGAATATTCTCCCAACACCGGTCCACTGCCGTCGTCTTTATAATAGGCAGCTTTCCATCGGTATTGAGTAGCAGGATCTAACGCAGGGGGATCATAGCCAACCACGAAATCTCCCGGTAAGATGTTTTCGATTGCATCGGCAAAATCATACTCCGTGGCCAACTGCACCGCAGCTCCATCTGGGAAGCAGCCTCCTGGATTTGACCATCTCAGATTAGCAGCTGTATCCGGCAGGACCTCATAATTTGCTGGAGTTGTCAATTCCGGAATCACGATTGATCCCGGAGTACATTCACAGCTCCCGGAATCAACCACGAAACGATCAGTATAAGACGGAAGGCTTTCTATTCCCTCTGACCAGACCGAGACCTGCCAGTAATATTCGCTACAATCAGGCAGAGATGCCCCAGCCTGGAAGTCGTTCGAGTAATGCGTGGGATTCTGTGCTTCCATCGCCATTGTGCTGAGGTCAAGATCAGAGGAGATAAATACATGGTAGCCTGCCGGGACACAACTGGTATCCGGGTAAGACCAGCTGAACTCCGGGTTTCCCACTGTGACAACCCCGTCATCCGGCGGCGTCAGCGCAACCGGGCGCTGTAAGGAGGCCCCGGTGCACACCGGATCTGTATAGAACTTGTGGACAGCAGAAGGAAGACCGTAGGTTCCATCTGCATAAGCAGAAATACGCCACCAGAATTCAGTTGCAGCAGGAGGTGTTGACCCAAATCCCCAGCGTGTTCCCGGAGTGCCCGTGCCTCCATTGTAGGTGGTATACACAAAATCCTCATCCATGGACACCTCGACCCGGTAGCTTTCCGGAATGCAGCTGGAGATTGGCCACTCCCATTCCAGGGAATCATAACCCCGCTGAAAGATTCCGCCACCAGCTGGATAGAGCAGAGTAGGCCTTACCAGGTCGGCTGCGGAGCAGGTGGGACCTGTAAAAAAGGACCGCAATTCACTGGAGTAGGGACCGTAGGATGATCCGACCTTCGCCCTCACTCTCCAGAAATATTCCTCTGCATTATCTAGAACTGGGGCCGTCCAGCTGGTGCTGTCTCCCGGAACCAATTCAGTAAGTTCAATGACATTGAAATCCCTGTCTTGAGAGAGGATGATCTCATAATCATCGGGCTCACAGGATGCGTCCGGATATGACCATTCCAGAAAGGCGGCGCTTCCATCTACAACTTCCCGCCAATCCGGGGAGACCAGAACGGGTGCGACCAACGATAATGGGTCACAGGTTGGCGTACAGCCGCTCAAGATCAGCAGGGCAGCAACCATAGACAGCAAGGTGACGATGGCTTTCTTAGACATCTCATCCTCCCAGGTAATCTATTTAATTTACAAACGTTATTCAAACGGAAAATGTTACACAGATAAAACAAGACAACTTCATCATAAAAGAAAAGTATCCCTATTGCAAGAAAAAACCAGCCTTTCTGGCTGGTTTTCTCTGATTTCCTCCTCGGCCCTTTGCGGCTTAGATCACCTTAAGATCCTGGCCTACCTTCTGGAAGGCTTCCAGTCCTTTGTCTAGGTCTTCGATACTGTGAGCTGCCGAGATCATCACCCGGATACGCGCCAGGCCGCGCGGTACGGTCGGGAAACCGATCGACATCGCAAATACACCTGCTTCGAACAATTTCTGGCTGAATTCTTGAGCCAGGGGAGCTTCTCCCAACATCACCGGTGTAATAGGAGTAGTGCTGTGCCCGGTATCAAAGCCCAGGTTTTTCATCTCTGCTTTGAAATAAGCAGCATTCTCCCACAAACGATCGACCAATTCGGTTGACTTCTCAAGCATGTCAACAGCTTCAATGCAGGCTGCCACATCAGGCAGGGTCATCGCGGAGGAGAACAGGAAAGGCCGCCCTCGTTGGTAGAGCCACTCTACAACCAGTGGATTTCCTGCCACCACGCCACCTACCACGCCAAAGGCTTTTGAAAGGGTACCTACCTCGACATCCACCTTGCCGTGCAGTTTGAAATGGTCGACAATACCCCTGCCCCCTTCTCCCAAGACACCTTCGCCGTGAGCGTCATCAACCATTAGAATCACTTCATAATCCCGGGTAACTTCATAGATCTCATCCAAGGGAGCTACATCCCCGTCCATACTGAAGACGCCATCGGTCACCACCAGCGCCCGACGGTAGTCTGCCCGGTGCTGATCGAGTGCCTGTTTGAGGGAATCGGCAGAACAGTGTTCGTAAGGAATGATCTTGGATTTTGCCAACCGGCAGCCGTCAATGATCGAAGCGTGATTAAGCCGATCTGAAAATATAACGTCCTCTTTTCCGACCAGGGCTGGGATTGTTCCCAAATTCGCTGTGAATCCAGACTGGAAAGTGATGGCTTTATCCACCCTTTTAAATTTTGCCAGCCGCTCTTCCAATTCCAGGTGCAGATCCAGTGTTCCAGCGATGGTTCGCACAGCTCCTGGGCCAACTCCGTATTGATCGGCAGCGTCTTTCGCTGCCTGGACCAGGCGGGGATGATTTGCCAATCCCAGATAGTTGTTCGAGCAGAAATTGAGAACTTTCTTGCCATCCACAACCAGCCAAGCGCCCTGGGGAGATTCCAGGGTACGGATATGATTGTACAAACCCGATTCTTTCAGTTCATTCAATTCATCAGCAATCCAATCCAGTGGCTTTGGCATATGTATTCCTTTTACTAGGCTCATCCATTTTCTTTCTGGTAAGTCGCTACCAGTTGAAGTTTCTTTTTACGGGTCAGCTTCTTGATCGCATTCTCCCGACGCTGGGCTGTTGAGCGGTCATGTACTTCTTCCAAATATTTCAATTCTACCGGCCTTCTCCAGCGAGTGTATAAAGCTCCCCGACCCGCATTATGCTCCTTGACCCGCCGTTCCGGATCAGTCGTCCAGCCTGTATACAGTGTCCCATCCGCACATTCCACGATATAACAATAGAATCCGCTCTCACTCACTATCCTCTCCGCTAGGCTTGAACTTCCGGAACCCCAATAATTGAGACAGCATTCCCCGGCGTTCGGGGAGCGGGTTTTTCTCAGCGGAGGTCCAGGGGCTGTCAGCCCGCTCATCAAGCCAGATTTCCCTATCCAGCTGCAGTTTTTCAAAAGTCTCTAAGAGCGCTTCCCGGTCAACAGCACTGGCTTTTTCCCTCAGCTGCTCAAGCGCGCCGATCAGATCATCAATCAATCTAATCGTGTTCTCCGAATTAAGCTGCATCCAGGTCGCCAGTTCCCCTCCCATCTCATCCTTTCCAAAGGAATTTGTCATTTGTGAAAAATGTTTTCCTGCAAATTTACGGGCTTCCTGCCAGCCGGGAGAGTTCTGGCTGATATCCAGCATCACCGCTGCCAGCAGCTGGGGCATTAAGTGGATCGTAGACATCACGCCGTCCATCTCTGCTGCGTCGATAAAATACGGTGAAGCCCCCAGGAGCTGGATCAGATTCACGGTCATATTCACCGCTTTTTCGTCAGCATTCTGATTGACGATCACTCCCATCAAACTATTTGCGAATAGATCCTCATGGGCTGTTTCATAGCCATGCTGGATCTCGTCCAGGTAATCTGCTTTGACCACCGGGGTGATACTGATATAGTTGACGCTGTCAGGCAGCAGGTCCTCAATCAGCTGGATGAGTGGTGTTTTAAGAGGAGCAGTATCCACCACCAAGGCACCTTCTTTTAAATCCTGGGAAATATGTTCGACAATTGGAAGGATTTCCTGCATCGGCAGCGCAAGCAGCACAATATCGGCATCCTTGACTGCCCCGCTCAGAGTCAGGGCTGTTTTATCGATCGCGCCATGTTCCTGAGCATAGATCACAGCCTCCCTCAATTTATCATGACCAACCCTGACGATATCCTTCTTGTATTTTGCAAGAGCCATCCCGGCAGAAGAGCCGATCTGTCCCAGGCCGATGATTGTCACTTGAATAGTCATATTCTTTCCTAGTTTAGATCATCTGCATTTTGAAGTTTCTGCAGTAATTCTAAGCCCCCTTGGTCCAATAATCCAGTGATTTCCTGCCTCTCATGAAAGCGGACCAAATCTATCACCCGCTGGCTGGAACCCGCTTCCCGCAGCATCTCAGCTCCCCAAACCGGGTGCTGATGGATGACTGCCAGAGGGCGGTGCAATCCCCGGGGTTCCAACTTACCCCACTCCCGGGCTTTTCCAGGCACTAACCCCAGTATCAATACCGCAAACACCCGCTCCCAGCGATCTAGAGGATGGAGGCTCTTGCCAATATCATGCAATAAGGCAGATTTTTGCAGGTCAAGATCTGTTTCACCGGCTGCTTGAAGTGATTTCAGCACCCTTAAAGAGTGATTTTGATCCGGGATTGGCAAGCGCTGAAAAAGAATCAATTCCTGGGGGGAAAGCAAATCGCCTACTTTTTTCCATTCAATCAGGTCAGGCGGTCTTTTCAGAGACTGCCAAAACTGCCAGACACGGTAGCGAATCTTGGAGATCATCAGCCGATTAGTAAATTCACCAGCAGTCCCAGGGGTTTACGGATGATCCAGCCGAACACGTCAAATCCAACATAAGGGGCAACCACGAACAACATGATCAGGATCACCGGTCCGTAAGGACGGATACTCGCCATGGCAGCCTGCCAGCGATCTGGCAGGAAGAATTCGACAATCTTATCGCCATCCAAGGGAGGCAGGGGAATGAGATTGAAAAGGCCCAACACCAAGTTAATGGTGATGAAATCAAACAGGAAGCCAGCAGGCGTCGGAAGCAGAGAGGATCCCTGGGCAGAGAAGGAAGCGTACAGGTCGTTAGTTGTCAGCAGGCCAACCTGGAAGGGAAGAGCTGCCAGCAGAGCAAGCAAGAAGTTTGAGAATGGGCCAGCCAGGGAAACCCACATCAACGCAGAACGAGAGTGCTGGCGCAACACATATGGGTTGACGGGAACAGGCTTCGCCCAGCCAAAACCCGCGAAAATCAGCAGCAGAGATCCGATGGGATCCAAATGGACCATGGGATTCAGGGTCAACCGGCCGTTGATCCGCGGCGTGCTGTCCCCAAAAGAATTCGCTGTCCAAGCATGGGAGAATTCATGGACAGTAAAAGCTATCACCAGGATGATCAGCCGAGAGATCAATGTTGAGAGATTGATATTGAGCATAGATGAACTCCTGGCAGGCATTATACCATTCAGCATCTGAAGGCAGGGCAGCAGCCATTCAGGCTGAACTTGATCGTTCCTCCTTCCTGCGGTTCGCTTGGAAAAGAGTTAAACCGGAAAATGATATAATCCCTCCATGCTGCCAGATTTGGAAATGAACGATATCCTCAAGCTGCGGAAAACCCATCCCTGTGGAGAAGATCGCTGGAAGGTGATCCGGTTGGGAGCGGATATCAAGATCGAATGTCTGGGTTGCGGCCGGCAGATCATGCTGCCGCGCCGTAAACTGGCTCGCAGTCTCAAGTCCAACCTCTCCCTCCAGGAGCGAACAGATGGGTAAACTCTATCTGGTGGCCACTCCCATTGGCAATCTTGAGGATTTCAGCTTCCGGGCAAAACGGATATTGAACGAGGTTCCTTTGATTGCCGCAGAAGATACACGGACGACCCGAGTGCTGCTCAATCATTACCAAATCGAAACTAAGCTGACCCCGTATCACGACCACAATAAGGAAGCTGCTGCCGCAGCCTTGCTGGAACACTTGAAAGACAAAGATTTGGCATTGGTCTCCGACGCGGGGTCTCCGGCTATCAATGACCCCGGGTTCTACCTGGTTCAGGCTGCTATTCAAGCTGGCTTCGA
>JARROG010000095.1:0-6530 GCA_037384185.1 Anaerolineales bacterium
GCGCCGGGCTGACCTGCCAGGAATGCCAGCCAGAACACAACAAGGAAATACCCGATTTTATGTGCCTGCATCATTTTTTTCCCGTGCACGCTTCCCGGATTCGTCATCCCCATGGTCCGGGCTGTTTGATGACAACACCTCGTATTCCGCTTCCAGCGTTCTGCCCTGAGTCCCCCTCTGGTTCTGCCCGCCTCTGCCCAGGTGACTCTGCCACCATACTTTTACCAGTGACCACGGCGGTAGCGGCAACCATGGCCACCGCCAGGGTGGCGAGGCCGAACAGGAGAACAAACAGAGCGGCAGCAAGCAGCATGGTCGCCACGCGTGCGAACCACCCCATCCGCAATCTGCTGATATCAATTCGCCGGTTATACTGCATCATCCGTAAAACACCGTTATGAAGATGTCAGATATCACTATTGATCAGGACGCTGCTCATCCTTTCACCCCCGGTACCGTACACCGGATTTGTCGCCACCTGTCCGGGCTTCGCAGGCTGGAATGCCGGGTAGTTTCGGGCAATCCAACCTGCAAACCGGGGTATCCCCTGTTCAAAAGTGTTTCTTGATTTTCTCCCCCAGCATCTTGGCGTAAATGCTCGAAGCCTGCGCCGGGTCCAGGCTGCGCGGCGCGCCGGACAAACGCCTATGGGCAAATCTCTACAATGGAGTGGGTGGTCACGTGGAGCGAGGAGAAGATATCTTGGGCGCCGCCTATCGGGAATTGTGGGAAGAAACCGGCCTAACAGGGACTGATCTCCAATTGGTAGGAACGGTGACGGTGGACACCGGACAGCAGACCGGTATTGGGCTGTACGTAATCAAGGGTTCCTGTCAGAAAGGAGAACCACTCTCCTCTGAGGAAGGTGAGCTGGAATGGGTACCTTTCAGCGAAATTGCTGACAGAAATCTGGTAGAGGATCTGCCTGTGCTGCTACCACGGGTGCTGGCCCACAAACAGGATGACCCTCCATTCTCGGCTCACTATTACTACAATGATCAGGATCAGCTGATCGTAGAATTTGCAAACTGAACAGAGAGGCAATCAACTCCTCTGCCAAACTTAGACATCGAGAAAAAATGGGGGACTCCAGGGACTCCTGGATTATTCAGAATCCAGAATCCCATCTCTAACCATATAAAAAACCAGCTCGGTGCTGCCGTAGGTTCTGCGGTCAAAAAGTTTCAGGTGTTCCAAATCCAGGTCCTGGTATTCAACCTTGTCGATCTGGACAATGATCCAGGTGTCATCTTTCAGCCAACCAGGATTTTTATCCAGCGCAAACAATGACCGGGACCAGAGTTCTTTGTATTGGGGCGGCGCGATGTACAGGAAATCGAACTGACGGTCGGCAGGCAGGTCCAACAGCGTAAAGGCATTTTTGTACCAAACCTCCGCCAGGGTTTCCAGACCAGTATGTTGAAGGTTAGCCTCGATGGTCTTAACCGCTGCACTCTGATTATCGACAAAACGGACCAGGCTGGCACCCCGACTCAACGCTTCAATCCCCACGCTGCCGGTGCCGGCGAACAGGTCCATCCAGCTTGAACCCAGAATATAGGGCGAAACGATGTTGAAAACTGCCGCCTTGACCTTGGCCATGATCGGTCGGGTACTGTCGCCAGGCACAGATCGCAGTTTAAAACCTTTGGCCTTCCCACCGATCACTGATAGATTTCCCATAAAATCATTCCTCTTCCTGAGGAGTGTTCAATTCATCAATCGCGCTCTCGAGCAGTTCGGTCTCTGAATTCTGATCTGCAAGATATTCGTCAATATAAGTCGACCGCCGCAGCCGCAAGGCCATAGGGGCAACAGCTTTCAGGTCTTCCACAGTGACTTCCTCTCTGGCATCCGCTGCTGCATAAGCCCGGGCCGCTTCAAATAATGTGATCTCTGCCCGCAGCGAATCCAGCTCCAGCTTTTCTATCAACGCCAGGCCGGTTTTGGCAACATCGTCCGCCAGTTTGACCTTGGGAAGGCTCTCCCGGCTGGTCTGGATCTCTTCCTGGAACAGCCGTGTGGTTTGGGTGTAGAGAGCCGAAAAGGCCCGGTTATTTTCCCTGTAAGCCCGGCTTCTGCGATAAGCTTCCAGTCGATCATCTTTTTCCTCCAACCCCCGGACAAGCACCCGCAAGCCAAAACGGTCCATGATCTGCGGCCGTAAGTTGCCCTCTTCAGGATTCATCGAGCCAATTAATGTGAACTGGGATCGGTAGGTTGCGGACATAGCTCCCCGGCGGACAGTGTACTGTCCCTGAGCAGAAGCATCCAGGATCGCATCCACGATCTGGTCATTCAGTAGATTCACCTCGTCGACATAGAGGAGATTGCGGTCTGCCCGGGATAGTATGCCCCGCTTCAAGCGCATTCTGGAGTTGGCCTGAGCCCGGGGGTCCAGACCTCCGACCACATCTTCCAGGGTAGCGTTGAGAGGCAGCTCCATCAAGCGGACTTTTTCCATCTTGGACAGCGGATCTCCCTGGCCGTACTTCTTAGCACAATCAGGACAGACCGCGTCAACACCCCCGCTTTCCACATCCTCCTCAAGACATCCGTAATAGCACAGACTGCGCTTGACTTCAGGCAGCAAGTCAACTAAACCTCGCACCGCGGTAGTCTTCCCGGTGCCTCGGGGGCCGATTAGCAGCACTCCGCCCAGGTTTGGATTGAGCAGAGACAATACCAGGGAAAGCTTCATTTGATTCTGGCCGACCAGGGCCAGGAAAGGGAAAGGGATGTTTTCCGCCAGGCCAGCATCGTCCATCTCGTAGTCCAATACCGCCCGTACACCGGAAGCTCTTTCCAGCAGTTCCTGCAGCGAACCAACTTTTGTGATCAATTCCGGTTCGCTACCGGGAAGTTGTTGGTTATTACCGTCCATAGCTTGTCCTCTGAGGGTGTCTTACCTTTCATTATACTCAAACAAGCCTGGATCAACTCCTCACCCGGGTTGGTTTCAACCGAGAGGAAGGAGGAAACTAACAGGATATTTAATCCACGTCGTTATAGGTCCAAACCCGATTGATGAAGAAGTTCCAGAACATGACAACCACCACCGCCACGCCCAGGGCAAAAGTATAACCCAGTCGGTCGGCAGTGATAAAGCCAAGGGGAAGAAATTCCAAATTTCCGAAGAATTCGCGCAGGGGATCGTCCAGGGAGGTGAAGATAGGTGTCCGGATCGCCAGGCCGACAATATTGACGGCAAAGAAGGTCACCAGCTGGCTGCGAATGGTCTTCGAGCGTGAATCCGGATAGGTCCAGTAGCGATTCCAGATGAAATTACTGGTAATTGCCAATGAGAAAGAGATAGCCTGGGCATATTTGGGTGCGATTCCTGTCAGGCTGAGAATCAGGTGGAAGGTTCCAAAATCCACCAGAGCCCCAAAAGCTCCTACAACTGCGAATTTTAGAAAGCGCTCCCGTTCCCTGGGATCGGTGACAATCGAACTCGGTTTCATCACCCTTGATAATGCTCCTGAAAATATGGCAGCGTCCTGCTCAAACCCTGTTCAAGATTGATGGTCGGACCCCAGTCCAGGATTTCTTTAGCCCTGGTGATATCCGGCCTGCGGCGTTGGGGATCCCCCTCACCGCGCTTATCTTCCAGAAAAATCACCTCTGCGGGATTATCCAGCAAGCTGTTAATGGTTTGAGCTAGCTCCAGGATAGTCATCTCAGCTGGGTTGCCGATATTCACCGGTTGATGCTCATCAGATAACAGCAGGCGGTAGATACCTTCGATCAGATCATCCACATAGCAGAAACTGCGCGTTTGTAAGCCATCTCCGTAAACCGTGAGCGGTTGGCCGCTAAGTGCCTGGATAAGAAAGTTGGGCACAGCCCGGCCGTCATCCAATCTCATCCGCGGACCATAGGTATTGAAAATCCGTACGATCCGGGTATCGATCCCGTGAAAGCGGTGGTAAGCCAGGGTGAGTGCTTCCGCAAAACGTTTCGCTTCGTCATAAACTGAGCGGATCCCGATCGGGTTGACATGTCCCCAGTAGGATTCCGGCTGAGGATGGACTTGAGGGTCTCCATAGATCTCACTGGTGGATGCCAGCAGGAACCTCGCCTTATACGCCCGGGCCACGCCCAGGGAATTTAACGTTCCCAAACCGCCTGCTTTCATGGTCTGGATGGGCAGATTGACATAGCCATAAGGAGAATTAGGGTTGGGAGATGCCGGTGAAGCAAAATGCATCACTGCATCCAAATCGGAACCAGGCAGATCAATATATTCTGAGACATCATGCTTGATAAATGTGAATGCTGGGTTATCTTTCAGGTGAGCCAGGTTCTCAGGACGCCCGGTGACAAAATTATCCATCCCAATGACCTGGTGTCCTTCCGCGATCAACCGATCACAAAGGTGTGAACCCAGGAATCCGGCTGCGCCTGTTATCAGAATTCTCATCGTATCTCCTCAATCACCAGTCCAAACCCTGGACCAGCCCGTCACCAGTCACCTGCCAGCTGCTCCCGCTGGCCGGATCCAGGATCCAGATATTGCCTTCATAAATGACTGCCAGCGGAAAATCTGCACTGCCTTCTTGCGGTTCAGGAGACCAGGCGCCCCAGCCCCGGGAGGGTTCCAAACCTGGACTGTCCGAAGCCGGGAAAACCAGGCGCTGATTGGAACCATCTCTGTCCATCAACGTCACCCGATAATTGCTGGTAGCACTTTGTTCAGGGAAAATCGCCTGTAAATAGGCAATTTGATAGGATGCTTCCCCCGTTGGTTTTGGCGTAATAGGTGATACCAGAGGGTAAGCGAACATTCCAACATTTTCCGCCAGCGTATGCACTCCGCCGCCTGTGAGCGGAATAGCCACCAAGTCGAAGACTGGGGATTCTTCTACCGCAGAGGAACCCTCTTGCGGTGTATGATCGATGGTGTAGATCACTTTTCCCAGCGGACCAATGGCGATTCCCGGCATCCAGGCCCAGTCCCCCTGGGTTTTATAGGGTATGATGTTCAGCAAAACTGTCTTCTCCGCTTCCTCATAAGAGATGATTCCCACTTGATCGGGGCTGGAATAAGCCACAAAATCACCCTGAGGAGAAAATTGGAAATCTGTCCCCCACCAGCCGTAAACACCGCCATAATTGGTCTCCTGCAGCAGATTTACCCGGGATGTCCATCCGTTCTCGCTGAAAACCTTCAATTCCAGGTCATTATTGGCCTGCCAGCCGGGTGCGGACGGGCGGGGTTCGACACTGGAAAACGCGAATCTAGGTTCAAAACCGGGCACCCAACCGGCATAATGGATGATGTTGTAGGTGTCGAGACTGATCAACGAATCCTCCGGGGATTCTAAGGAGACAGCCCAGAGGGAGTTGATGAGATCTTCATCGTCCTCTGTCCGGCTGAATAGCAGCCAGGTCTCATCATCTGAGAGAGTGAACACCCTGCCATCCAGGTCCCCAGTTGCCACCAACAGGGATCGATTGGCTGTGGACTGGTCCATCACCCAGGCATTCCCTCCTGAAATATAAACCAGGGGACTGGGTAAGCCAACCGGAGCAACAGAGGATTGCACTCCCACCAAAATGATCTCGTTGGCTGGTTCTTCCAGTTCAACGCTGCTGAGCTCGGAAAATGAGACTTCTTCCCCATCTTCGAAAACTCGCACTGAAACGATCTCCCTCACTCCATTTTTTCCAGCCTGGAGAAGTTTTTCCTGCCCTGCAGGCAGGTTTTCTGTCGGTTGGCGGACTACCTCGAATGGTATTACGATCTGTTCAGTCTCAATGACCTCCTCGACGCGGATGACCTTGATCCCTCCATCCTCGGTCAGCACAGTAGTTGCAGGGGGTTCGGTTCGGTCCTTGCCTTGCAGACTGATATCAGCTTGCTGGAGAGCTTCCTCCACAGTGCTGCCTGCAGGTATCTGTGCCTGCTGGACTTGTCCATCCACTGTGATATCCAGATTGATCAAGGGGGCAGGTTCCGTACTGGAAGGACCTCCGCAGCCGCTGATAACAAGAGACAATATCCCGGCCAGGAGAAGGAATTTTAGATAATGGTATAATCTCATGACAGCTTTCAACACTACAATAATCCAGTGAATTTATTCAAATTGGACAAAGAAATCTACCACCAGATTATAGCATGACAGCAGAAAAAACCCCGATTGATGACAAGAAGCAGGATCTGGAACTAAGCGCCCTGGTGGAAGCAATCCTATTTGTTTCCCCTGAGCCGATCAGCGCTGACCAGATTGCCAGGATAATCGATGGAACACCTCGCTTGGTCAAAAAAGCCCTGGAGGATCTGGAATCCATTTATCAGGGACGGGGTCTCCGGCTGCAGGTTCATAATAACAAAATCCAGATCACTACCGCGCCGGAGGCAGCTCCGACATTGGAGAAGATGCTCGAGCTGGAAACAACCAGCACCCTGAGCCAGGCTGCTCTGGAAACCCTTTCCATTGTCGCCTACCAGCAGCCGGTCACCCGCCCCCAAATAGACTCCATCAGGGGTGTTAACAGCGATGCAGTTCTCCGCACTTTGCTGAACA
>JARROG010000096.1:0-6505 GCA_037384185.1 Anaerolineales bacterium
ATCCACTGGATGGATAACCTCCGAGCGGTGATCATCGCCCTGGTGGTGCTCTACCATGTCGGTGGTGTCTATGAATCTGCGGGCCTGTGGGGTTGGTTCTGGATAGTGGATGATCCCAACACCTGGATGGCGTCCGGGATCATTGGGATTATGCTCGATACCTTCATGATGCCGACCCTGTTTATCATTGCCGGTTATCTGGCATCCGCTTCCCTGGCCTCCAGGAACGGCTGGGAGTTCGTCAAGGGCAAGGCCAAACGCCTGCTGCTGCCCTGGGTCATCGCTCTCCTGACCGTGATCCCGCTCTACAAGGTGATCTTCCTGGCTTCCCGGGGGCTGCCCCAGGAGAACTGGACCACCTACTTCCATATCACCAATCCCAACAGTATGAACTGGCTCTGGTTCCTGCCCCTGCTGTTCGTCTTCGACCTCATCTATCTGGGTATCGACCGCCTGGGGATCAACTTCAAGAAAATCAACCTGGCCTGGGGCGTGGTCATCGGCTTTATCCTCAGCCTGGGTTTCAGCTACCTGATCGGCAGCGCATTGGGTTTCCGGAGTTGGACCCTGAATCCGCTGATCAACTTCGAAAATGAGCGCCTGTTAGCCCACTTCCTGTTCTATCTCTTCGGCGTGGCTGCCTACCAGCAGACCTTGTTCGCTAAACTACCTGAGAAGAAAACCCTCTACAATATCGCCAATAGCGTGGCCTGGCTGCCGCTGACCGGGCAGATATTTGTCCGCCTCTGGCCTTTCTTCTTCCCGGCCTCCTACGCGGTGACCCCGCTGTACCGGATCCTGTGGTTCACCAGCTTCCACCTTTCGTCCATCGTGATGGCCTATGTGATGGTGGAAAGCTTCCGCTTCTACCTGGATAAGCCCGGCAAAGTATGGAAAGAACTCAATCGCAATTCCTACGGGGTCTACATCATCCATGTCATCTTCATCGGGATCTTCGGGAGCCTGCTGCTGGGCCTGAACCTGCCAGGCTGGGCGAAATATTTCATTCTCTTCATCCTTTCCTATCTGGGCAGCAATTTGCTGGTATCGTTTTACCGCTGGGCAAAACGAGCCCTTAAAAAAGCAGCCGCATCGGATCCTTTGACGCAGCTGTCCTGAGACGGATCTCTGCTGGACCAGGGTCCTGCTACTCCCCGGCAGGATCCTGGCATGGAGAATACATGAAAATTAAAGTTTTCTTGATTATCGCCTTGATCTTGTTAGCCTCTACCGCCTGCCAGGGATTCACTCCGATCGGACAGGATCAGCTGAGCGGTACCGAATGGGTTCTGGTTTCCATCAATACTGACACCGATCTGGTTGGCAGCCCGCCTTCCCTGGTCTTTGAGGGGGACGAGCTGTCCGGAAACGCCAGCTGCAATATTTACCGGGGCAGCTACCAGGTTCAGGGAGAGACTCTCAGCCTGGGTCCCCTGGCCCGGACCGAGATGTACTGCCAGGATCCGGCGGGGGTGATGGACCAGGAAGACCGCTACCTGGAGATGCTCGCCGCTGTGGACAGTTTTACCCTGGCCGGGAGTTCCTTGACGATCACCGGGGGTGGGAACATACTTGAATTTCAGTTTCGGGATAACATTCAGGAATAGTATTCAGGAGAAAACCTATGAGAACCCAATCCACGACACAAAATCGGCTGCACTCAATCATCCTGTTCATATTGTCATTGTTCATCCCTTTGGGGTTGACCGCCTGTGATCCATCCTTGTCAGAGGGAGATCAGCGATCTGTTGATGTTGAAGGTGCTGAGGAGTTCCTTCCAGGAGCGGACTATGCGCCTCTGGCCGGTGAGGATTGGGAAATCTCAACCCCTGAAGAGCAGGGTCTTGACCCGGACCTGGTAGAGGACCTTTACCGGGACGCCGAAGACCTGGAAACGCTTTACAGCGTGCTGCTGGTCAAGAATGGAGTCCTGGTGGCGGAGAAATACTTCAATGGCGCTTCCCGGGATGAAAGCAGACTTCTACAGTCAGTTTCTAAAAGCATGGTCTCTGCCCTGGCGGGGATTGCCCTGCAGGAAGGCTGTCTGTCAAACATCGATCAAAAAATGATCGAGTTCTTCCCCGAAGTCGCTGACCAGGTGACAGACCCCAGAAAGAGGGAAATCACCCTGCGCCAGATGCTGCAGATGCGCAGCGGCTATCCTGATGAGGAAACCGATCCGGCCTTCCTCGAGGCTCTTTACCAAGGCGTATACACACCTTTGGTAGAGGGCTTCCCGCTGGTCAGTCCTCCTGGAACATCTTTTTATTACAGCAATCTGACCTACAGCTGGCTGGCGGTGATCCTCCAGCGAGCCTGCGGGACTGACCTGCGTGATTTCTCCCAGGAGCATTTATTTGGGCCGCTGGATGCTGAGGTGGGGGATTGGCTGAAAGACGCTGAGGGCAATTATGTTGGCAGCGGAGGGATCCACCTCACTCCCCGGGAAGCCGCGAAATTTGGCCAGCTCTTCCTTGATGGTGGAAAATATCAGGATCAACAGATCCTGCCCGCCGCCTGGGTGGATGACTCACTCAAGATTTACTCCCCGGGGGCGAAGGATTATGGCTGGGGTTTTCCTTTTGGCAAACTGGATTATGGCTACGGCTGGTGGCATGCCAGCGTAAGAAAACATGATTTCTGGTTTGCCTGGGGCCACGGTGGTCAGTTCATAGTTTTGCTGGACGATCTCGACCTGGTGATCGTCACCACGGCGGACCCCTTCTTCGGCCAGCACGACGGAAACTCCTGGAAACATGAGAAGGAAGTTTTTGGATTGGTCGGTGATTTCATCAGCTCCCTCCCGGCGGAGTAAAGGATGTTTCTTTAAATTCGGGACATACAGGAGTTTGAAAGTAGATACTATGTCAAAGGAAATGATGACACGAGCTGACACCTGGTGCTGAGCTGCACAGCTCATGGAAGAAAACTGCGTATAGGCATTTTAGTATAGTTATAACGGTCAAAGCTGCATCCAACCACGCGATGAACGTCTTGAGGGTGCAACCTCCCAATAGACCATCATCTGAATATATAAAATACCTGGATCCAGCACTGGGTTAAGGCTAATCCAGGATTCTCCAATCCTTAGAAATCGCTTCCTCCCGGAGCTTTCGGCTCGGAAAGACAGCGATGGGCTCCTGACTGAGCATCATCATCGGGATATCCGAAGCTGTGTCACCGTAGGCCGCGACGATAGGCTCTCCTTGATATTGAGAGCTCACTTTTTCAGCTTTTTGCTGGTAGGCATTGACCGGCAGGGACAAACAGGAAAGTGTATCCTGGTTATAAACGAGATCAGATCCAATAGCTTCAGCATCCAGTTGATGAGCAAAAGCCTCCACGAAGGGTTGATAAGCGCTGGAGACAAGAACTATTTTTTTACCCGTGGAAAGATGCTGTAATAATTCCTGGATAACTTCGGGTCTCCTTTTAGGCCACATCTCGTTTTTCAGGATCCAGGCTGCGATTTCCTCAATTTCCACCCTGTTCTTCCCGGCAAGCAGACTGATTTCACCCTGCATCCAGGCGGTCATGCCCTTTTCCCGGTTCACCAGTCCCATTTTTACAAACAGGAACCGGGGCAGCCAGCGGAGGAGAAAAAGATAGTAGGCCCACCGGCTACCATGCTGGATAAGATATTTCCCGAGGGCGCGCCAGCTTGACCCGGTGGTCAACGTGCCTTCTATGTCTGAGAGAACGATGTCCATTATTTTCCTTCGAAATGTCGAGTTGCACGCATTTGCTTGATAGACAGCATCACTGGGAAGAACCTGATTGTAGACACAGACAGATCATCAAAACCACCCGATGTTGAAATCTTTAACTTAATATGAACCTCTGTCTCCCTGTTGTTTTATTACAGGTGACGCGTGCAGGTTAGGGGAGGAAGAAAAATAGGATGGCGATGATGATGTAGACCGAAAGAAGCTGTACGCCTTCCAGCCAGTTGCTTTCTCCGTCCGCACTGATCTCGGTCACGATCCAGGTCGACAGACCTACCGCGGCGATTTCAGGAAGGGTAAATTCCAGATTCATCGGCTGGCCAAATAAATAAGAGGCAAAAAGGAGCACGGGCGTTACAAAAAGCGCGATTTGCAAACTTGACCCAACCGCAATGCCCAGGCTCAGGTCCATCTTGTTGTCAAGCGCGGCCAATACGGCCGTGGAATGTTCCGCTGCGTTGCCGATGATCGCCACAATAATAACGCCGACAAAGACTTCCGTCAGCCCCAGGGTCTCGCGGGCCGCTTCCACTGAGCCGACAAGAAATTCGCTCAGGAACGCGACCAGTGCTGTCGCCAGTGCCAGAATAGTGATGGCTTTCAAAAGGGGCCAGGGTGTGCCTTCCGGTTCGTGAGACCCGCTTTCGCCAGCCCCCTGTCCATCAAAGAGATTCTTATGGGTCATCAACGTAAAGACCAGCCAGAGAAGATAGGTAACAAACAACACGGCAGCGATGGCCAGAGAAAGATTCTGCTCGGCTTGCGGCGTCCATCCTCCTGTCCGCTGATTGGCCGAGATGTGAAAAACTGTTGGAATGACCAGCCCGATGGCAGCCAGGCTGAGGGAGGTCGCGGAAATTCGCGCTGCTGTTTGGTTGAAATTCTGGCGAGTGAAACGGGTTCCCCCGGCCAGAATTGAGGCGCCCAGCACCAGAAGAATATTTCCTATGATCGAACCGGTGATGGATGCTTTGACCACACCGATCAACCCTTGTGATAAAGCCATCAGCGCAATGATCAGCTCGGCTGCATTTCCGAAAGTAGCGTTCAGCAGTCCCCCGACGCCGTGACCTGCTCTTTCTCCCAGATGCTCGGTGGCCCGGCCCATCCACCCTGCCAGTGGAATGATCGCGAGACCGGTTATGATGAAGAGCAGGGTCTCGTTGTTCCAGGCAGGAACATAGCGGACCGCGAACGCCAGCGGGACAGCCAGCAGCAGCCAATCCAGCGGCTGCAGCATTTCAAAGTTGAACCAGCCGGATCTTTCTTTTTCAGCAGCCATAACTTATCTCACTCAGCCTCGGCATCGGCTTCCATCTGATCCAGCCGAGTATAGTAGTCGGGGATCTCTTTCAGGTGAGCCCAGGCGATTTTTCCGGTTAGCACAGGGTCGTCACCGGTGACATCGGTGTCCGGATCCCCCGCGCCGTGCTCAAGTTCTACTTCAAGTCCCCGCCTGAATTGTTGCAGGTCGATCTGAGACCAATCAATATCAAGCTTTGTACCAATCGAGCGGGCTTCTTCGGTGGAGAAATGTCGTTTTCCGGTCATCTGATCCTCGTGCTTGAACAGTGTATTTAGCTGTCTGTAATTTCTGTGAAACATTATAAGTCACTATTCTTGCTCTGTTATTAGATTTCGCAGTTAATTAGCGACTGAAAATTTTCTTTCAGATAATTGAAACCAGAGTGGACGCTTGTGTCTCTATTAGATGAATATGTAAAACACATCTGAGTTTGACTGGGGGAGTTTTTTCTATTGCATGATATTTTCGAAAATGCAAAACATCATGCAATAGAGTCATGACTCCGTTTGTATTTTCTGTGCGGTGTCTTGTTGCATCCAGTAGCCATCCAGGTCCTTTGGGTGTAGTTTCTGTTACTTAGATGCAAAAATATGGATTGGAAAACGTTTTTAGCTGGATTTGCTGGAAGATTCATCGCATATATTGTTGAAATTGCTGGATTCCGTAGTGAGCGATTAAAGGGATCTCAATCATTGAATAGCCATTGAACTAACAAGTGCGTCCAATTGATCCAGGGGTGGGAAAAAAGAACCGCCATTCTGAAGATTGAGGTCTGCAATGATATTTGTCAGGTAGGTGGGATAATCGCTGGCGAATTCCGGAGGCTCGTTCCCGGTCACGGTTTCATCCTCCGGCAGGGCAGGATGGTTGATTGGCAGCACAGCAGCGATGTAATATGCACCGTCATCGGTAATGCCCTGGTAGGTATAGATCAGGCTGTAGTTGTTTACCGGCATGATGCCCTGGCTGTACCAGGCCAGGTAGCGCAGGCCCTTACCATTCTGGAAATCCAGGTACTGAACCTGAACATGTAAGACCTGAGCTGCGTTGTTAAGCGGCAGGAACGGCATGACCGGGAGTTCTTGAGGTGACTTAAGCAGAGTCTCCAGCGTTGAAACGATCTGTCCAGCACCATCATTGATCTCGCTAAGTTCCTTGATCGGGAAAATATAGATTTGGGGGGCCATCGCGTGTTGAATTAGGGGATAACCTTCCAGCGTTACCCGGCTGTATTCAGGCAGCACTTCCCAATAGGGAGCATTTTCGCTGTCCGTCACTGCTGGCAAAGTCTCGCTTTGGAAATCTGTCGCCAGGCTGTTGAAATCCAGCGTTAAAACCCGTGAACCATTCAGGACTTGAATATCATTAACAGACGACTGCTCTTGAGTAGCAGAGGGTTCTGGAGTGGCCTCTAATGAAGGTGCTGTTGCTGGAGCTGAAGTTTCAACAGGTGCGGTAACGCTGGAGCACCCCG
>JARROG010000097.1:0-6800 GCA_037384185.1 Anaerolineales bacterium
AGAATACCGCAGCAGCAGCCGCAGCACATGCAGATATTGGTGGGCTTTTGCGGGGGACATCTTGGCTGGACGGATGCCCAATCTCCCGGTAACCCGGTAAACATGGGTGTCGACTGGAAAGGCTGGTTTATCCAAGGAAAAAAGCAGCACAATCGCTGCGGTCTTGGGACCGACTCCCTTGAGGTTTTCCAGCCATTCAGCAGCCCGCTCATTGGAAAGTTCTTTCAAAAAGTCCAGATCAATCTTTCCTTGTTCTTTTGTGATCTGGTGCAGGGCATTCTGGATTGCTGGCCCTTTCTGGTTCGCTAAGCCAGCCTTACGGATGGCTTCAATGATTTCTTTCTCCGGGGCATCCCGAACTTGCTCCCAGGTAGGAAAGGAATCTCGCAGATTGTCGTAAGCGGTATCCCGGTTAACATCGTTCGTGTTTTGGGAGAGAATGGTGGATACCAATTCCGCTACCGGCTCGAGATGGGGGCGCCAGGTAGGGCGGCCAAACTCCTCCACCAGTCGCTGGTGGATCTGGATTGCGAATTGTTTCTTATCCATATCTTAGCTGTATTGTAATTGAAAACAGGGTTTCCCTTTACCAATCATGATTCCGCATTGGTTATGGAAACTCTGGACAGGCCCGAGGTCAGATAATTCGGCCAGATTCTGATCTGAAAGGGCACCCAATTGGCGGAGGATTTCCAAAGTGACTGCACTCCCGGCTCTCTTTCCAGAATCGCCATCTGCAATCTTCAAGGCGATGCCCAGAGCTGGGGAGTTGGAACGGATTGAACCCGGATAGATTCCAACTGCCTGAAAGGCTTCGGCTCCAGCTTTGGCAATTAATTTGCCTGGAGCTGCTTCCATTAAACGGGTGTCCAGTCTTCCGGGGCCGGCTATAAGGAATGGGTGGTTCCCCATGGCTTTGGTGACAGTCCGGCAAGCTGCTGCTCGTGTGGAAGGTAGATTGGTGGGATCCATCAGTCGAGCCCAGGCCCAGGCGGCATTATACAGGGGAAATGCAAAGGTTGGCACGGAGCATCCATCTCGTCCAATAACGATCTGATCAGCAGGCAGCCCACTCATTTCAGAGATCACCTGAAGGATTCTTTGCTGCACAGGATGGTCGATCTCAGTGTATTTGTCTTTCGAAGCATTCAACATTAATGCCTGAGCAAGCATACCGCTGTGCTTCCCGGAACAGTTGTGATGGTTTGGTGTTGGGTTCAATCCCTGGTCCTTGAGTTTTTCACGGCTGGCTTTGTCGAAGGGTGGGTGGGTGCAGCACAACAGATCCCTTTCCGTAATACCGATTTTCCGCTGCAGACCCCAGACCGTTTGCAGATGGCGGTCTGTGCCGGAGTGAGATGCACAGGTCACAGCGAGTTCTTCCTCGCTGAGGTGGAATTCAGTTATACCCCCTGATTCGACCAAAGGAAGTGTTTGGAGGGGTTTGGCTGAGGACCGTAAAAAAGTGACTGCCTGCGGGTCTCCTACCCAGGCAATGAGCTTTCCTTCTGCCGTTACAATCGCAGCCGCACCATAATGGACCGATTCAACAGTTCCGTTTCTAAGGATCTGATAGAGAGGTCGGTAGCCGGAGCTGACCGGATGTTGTTTATCCGCTCTCATGGCTCTGTTGTTCAGGATGAACGATTGTTATTTCCCGCTCAGGAGTTTTCATCTGAGTTAGGGAGGTAATTTTTCTGGTAATACTGGGATAAACCCTGCTGGAGGCGCTGGAGGAAAAAATCCCGGTCTCTCTTCTCAAAACTAAATTCATCCATATATTTATCTGCCAGTTCAGCCACATCTTCAACAGCAGCTTTGCGGCTGGCAAGTTTGTCTACTCGGCGGTGGATCTTCCGGAAGGTCTTCTTCAGTTCTTTGACCTGATCGATCTCAATTGGACCTCCCCGCCCGCTGATTAAGGTGTACTCCTTGTACTTGGCTTTCAGCAGCTCATCCAGGGTATCAATCCAGGTAGGTAGATGGGCATTGTCCAGAAAAGGTGGCCCTTTGACCACTACCGCATCGCCAAGGAAAAGCACCTTTTGTTCAGGCAGGATCAACCAGCTCGATCCTTGGCGGGGACCGGGATGGTGTTCCATCAGCACTGGTTCATCAGACCAGTGAAACTCCATTTTGTCTGTGAAAGTGATGTCCGGTACCATCCACTGCAGACCAGTATTATCTGGATAACGTTCCCAGTGGGCGTTGCTTTCCTGTCCACGGTACATACCGGAAGGATCTTTGAGCGCTCTGGCAGCATCCTTATGGGAGACGATCGGACAATCCAAGCTTCTGGCGCCGATGGTTCTGTCCGGATGATCATCCAGACAGACGACAATCTTATGAATAGTTCCCTGGCTTCGGTTCAGCAGCGTGGTTTTCCAGCGGTGACCATCCTCCGGGCGAAGTGGGGCATCAATGAAGATCATACCCCGAGGTAGCAGAACTGCGCCAATCGTTGGTCCTGGATAGCTGTCCTCGTAGAAGATACCAGGTTTAATTTCTTGCATGCCTACTCCTTAAGAGATTGATTATTTAAATCGCGAGTGAATTTCAGGAGGTGAGGGGGATGGTAAACGTGAACTTTGCTCCTCCTCCGGGAAGATTCTCAACCCAGATCCGGCCGTTGTGACCTTCCACTGCAAGCCTGCAGAAAGCAAGTCCCAGACCCAAGCCTTTGATCCGTTCATCAGGATGGATGCGGGTGTATTTATCGAAGATACGGTCAATGTAATCGGGATCTACGCCGGGGCCAGAATCCTGCACCCAAAATTGGATGTTCTGGTCGGCCTGCTCAACTCCAATTCCCACTTCCCCTTTGGAAGGCGTATATTTAATGGCATTCTGTACCAGGTTAATTAACACCCGCTCGATCATATTGCGGTCGGCTTTTATTCTGGGAATATCCTCTGGTATATTCAGAGTGACCTTCTGTTTTTTTGCTTTTGCCTGGGTGATCAGCTCCTGTCTGGCATAGGTGATCAGCTCTTCTGGCTGGAAGGTTTCCAGATTAGTGATCGGCTGACCGCTTTCCAGACGATTGATATCCAATAAGGATTTTGTAAGCCGTTGAATGCGCACGGTCGAGCGGTTGGCGATGTCAAATAGCGCTTGAATTTCGGGATCATCGGTGCCCGGCAGAGAGGCCTGGATGACATCCAGGCTGGAAACAACGTTCGATAGCGGAGACCGCAGATCATGGAATATCATTGAGGTCAGGTCTTCACGAAGCTGATCGAGATTTCTCCTTTCGGTGATATCCCTGAAGATCCACTGCAGACGGCATTCCCCAGCAATTTGGATCTGGTGGACGCTGACCTGGATGGGTATCTCCGCCCCATCCCGGATTACCAGGGTGGATTCATATTCGCTAGAGTTATCCTTGTCCAAAGTCTTATATCCAGCCCCAATTGCATCCCAATCAATTTGATGGATGTCCGAAACGGACATAGTCATCAACTGGGCTTCGCTATATTGAATAGTCTGCAGTGTGCGGTGGTTGGTCTCCAGGATATTTCCCTCTAGGTCAGTAATGACAATGGGATCAATACTATTTTCGAAGAGGTCATAATAACGGCTGTGGGTACTCTGCAGGTCCTCGTATAGCTGGGCGTTTTGAATGAACGAACCGGCCAGGCTGCCGATCCCTGTCAAAACCGGGAGAGCATCGGCTTCGAATTGGCCAGCATAAGGGTTGATAGCTTCTAGAACACCGAGCACCCGCCCGGGAATAAAGATCGGGGCAGCGACGATAGCGAAAGGTGACATCTCGGGATAGACTTTGTTGGTTTGCCGGAAACGCGGATCGTTTGCTGGATCAGATACGATCTCTCCCTCACCCTTCTCCGCCACACAACCTGCGAATCCTTGGCCAATCGGGATCTTTTTTCCCACCAATTTAGAATGAAGATCCATGCTCTCATGAATGGCAGCTTTGTACTCAAGGTAACCACCTTCCACATCAATCAAGGAAAGGGCAACTGACTCTACCTGGAGCGCGTTGTGGATCTCCTTGAGAATGCTCTGGAGAACATAATCCAGTTTTAATGTAGAAGCCATGGCAGCAGCAGAATTTGCCAAGGCTGTCATCACCCGAGCCTGGCGTTGGCTTTCTCTATAGAGGCCAGCATTCAGCTCTGCGATCCCGGCTTGATCCGCAATGGCATGGATCAGATCAAGATGGATTTCCTGAAAATAGTTGGGCTCGGGGTGGACCAGGGTAATTACCCCTACCAGGTCGTTGTGGACCATGATCGGGGAGGCGATGACCGATTTTGACCCGGTCTCCTCATCATCTGGCCTTTGCAGCCAACGCTCATCGGTACTCGTATCCGGAATGACTACAGACTTCCCATATTTAACGACCCATCCCGCAAGACCTTTGTCCAGGGTAGCACGGAGCTGTTCGTTAGTATGGGTGATCAGTTGGTCATGAACGATGATGGCGGATTCATAAGGGTTTCCGTTCTCATCCAGTATGATGATGCTTCCCCGGATTGCTCCGATTGAATGGATTGAAAGAGAAAGGACCTTTTCCAGCAGCTCCGCGAGGTCAAGAGTCGTGGCAACCTCACGGCTGATGCGGTATAGAAGCTCCAGCGAGGCGTTCTGATTCTCTGTTCCTACTTGTGTGGTATTCGTTTTGTTTCCCATTTGACGGATGCTGCTATGCTTATTTTATCCCAAATTTGGTTAATTCAATCCAGGATAAATATCCCTAATCCTCGGCTGGGGATCGTGTGCCCTATGAATTCTTGCCAGAGCCTCACTGTTGATCATTATCAACAAACAAGAAAACGTTAGTGTACCAATCCGGCAGTTTTGTATGGTTCTGGAGGTCATTGACTATCAAACTTGGTGAAAATCCGGCGGTTACCATCAGAGTATAGCATAACCTATCAGGGAAGGCCGTTTGTCTGGGAATTTAAAAGAAGCCCCTAGCTAAAATCTCTTTTTCAGATTTCTAAAGTGGGGAGCTGCAGGAGCAGATTTTCCAGGGTCAATTTTAGATTGGCATTCTCCTCTAGCAGCAGATGAGCTTTCCGGAAGAGTGCGACTGTGTTCCAGGCAGACTCCAGGTCGATTTTATTTCCGATTCGGTCCAGGTCCTGCTGGCGGTCGATATTTTGCAGCGGAGTCTGGGAATTTCCGCTCTGGAGCAGGAGGTCATGCCAAAAGGAGATCCAAATTTCTAGCAGGCTGTTAATATTCTCTGGTTTTTTACTGATCCGGTCAGCATAAGCGAACCGCTCGACAGAATTTCCCCTAAGGATCTCAATCAGCTCATCCAGCAAGGTGTTCCTGCGCTCCAGCAGGGCAGGATCCTGGTAGTACGCTAGTGCCTCGACAGGTTTTCCACCTGAGATATGGGCCAGAAGGCGAGCCTGGTCTGTGTGGATACCATGGAGCTTCTCCAATCCCTGGGTGGTTTGCTGCATGGGAACAGTATTGAGCTTGATCTCTTCGCAGCGTGAAGTAATAGTCTCCAGCAGAGAATCAGATGATACCGCGGTTAAGATCAGAATCACCCGATCGGGGGGTTCCTCGAGCGTTTTCAATAAGGCGTTTTGGGTGGAGGGATTCGCAAGTTCAAAGTCAAACAGCAGGCCAAATCGGTGGCTGGCCTGATATGGTGATAGCGATAGACTATGGATCAGGTCCCGAACTTGGTCGATCTTGATTTGCCTGCTGCCTTCTTCCAGGCTGATAGGAAATAAGTCAGGATGCTCAAGCCGTTCCATCTGCTGGCAGGAGAGGCAGCTCAGGCAAGGCTGACCAGATGATCCGTTCTGAGGACAGACCACGGCCTGGACAAATCTCAGTGCCAGCTGCTTCTTACCAATTCCATGCGGGCCGGTGATCAAATAAGCATGACGGAGGGATTTGTTCTGAATATGTCCCCGCAGCAATTGAACAGCCCAGTCGTGTCCGATCAGGTCCCAGGTCATGGCCCCATTCTACATCGGGGATGGTAAATCCGCAATGTTTGTTGACATGCATCTGGCAACCCATTAGAATGACCCCAGTATGGATATCCTCAAATCTCTAAACCCACAGCAGGTAAAAGCAGTAACGGCGAAACCTGGACCGGTTTTGGTATTGGCTGGACCTGGTTCCGGCAAGACCCGGGTGCTGACCCATCGAGCGGCTTATCTGATTGGCGAAGGGGGAATTCGGCCTTTCCAGGTGATGGCTGTGACCTTTACCAACAAGGCTGCCACGGAGATGGGGCTGCGTATTGCCGCTTTACTGGGACAGCAAACGCATGGACTGACTCTGGGGACTGTCCACGCAACCTGTGCCCGTATCCTCCGAGTGGAGGCGGAGCATCTTCCGGTAGCGCTTTTCATCCAGGTTTTGATCCTGGATCGCCTGTTTAACCACCTTCACCTGGTCATCAGCCTCGAAGATCACATAGTTGGCATCAACCGGAAGATGCTCCGCCTCCACCCGGAGGATCCGGGCACAGGTAGCTCTACCGGAGGATTTTCCCATCCAGAGCTATCGAGATGAGGTTGTTGCCCGGGTTTACCAGCAGTATCAAAAGACCTTGATGCTCAGCAATGCTTTGGATTTCGATGACCTGCTGCTGTGGATGGCGATTCTGCTCAGTGAAAACGAGTCCATCAGGGAAAAGTATGCCCGGAGATATGAGTACATCCTGGTAGACGAATTTCAGGACACCAATATGGCCCAATACACTCTGCTGAAGCAGCTGGCATCCTATCATCAGAATTTATTTGTTGTTGGCGATTCCGACCAGTCCATCTACCGCTGGCGGGGAGCAGATTATCGCA
>JARROG010000098.1:0-9324 GCA_037384185.1 Anaerolineales bacterium
GCTTGCTGACCGAGCAGGAACAGGACGACCTCGTCATCGATATCTGGCAGAAAACCACCCAGCTGGTAGGCGATGCTGTCAAAGCCAACATGGATCCCCACGGCAATATGGCCGTGATGGCCCTTTCCGGTGCGACCAAAGGTGGATTCGGTCCGGTTTCTCAGCTGGCAGGTATGCGAGGTTTGATGGCTGACCCATCGGGACAGATCATCCCGCTTCCCATCCGCTCCAGCTTCCGCGAGGGCTTAACAGCCCTGGAATATTTCATCTCCAGCCATGGTGCCCGCAAGGGTCTGGCGGATACCGCGCTGCGAACGGCAGACGCTGGCTATCTGACTCGCCGGCTGGTGGATGTCTCCCAGGATGCCATCATCAATGCCGAAGACTGCGGGACCGAGAATCATATTATTCTGGATAGGTCGGATGATATCGCCGGGCAGTCCCTGCAGGATCGGGTCTTCAGCCGGGTGGTAGCCTCCCATGTTGTCGATAATGAGACCGGTGAGATCCTGGTTGAGAAGGGGACTCTGGTCAACCGGGAAATCGCCCGCAAGATCCAGAGATCTCCTGTCGAGAGTGTCAAAGTTTATTCACCCCTGACCTGTGAGCTTGAACACGGCTTGTGTGCCAAGTGCTATGGGTCCGATCTGGGCAGGGGAGCGCCTGTTGAACTGGGTGCCACGGTCGGAATTGTGGCTGCGCAGTCGATCGGCGAGCCTGGTACTCAGCTGACACTGCGGACGTTCCATACCGGCGGTGTCGCGGCAGCCAGTGATATCACCACCGGTCTGCCCCGCGTTGAGGAGCTCTTCGAGGCTCGTAAGGCACCTAAAGGCGAAGCTGTCATGACCGAGATCGCTGGAAAAGTGAGTATCGAGAACGATCATCGTTTCCCGGGAAGTCAAGGATGAGAAGTTCTACGAAATCCCGAGCAACGCCAGGCTATCTGTCGAGGATGGCGAGATGGTAGAGCCTGCTCAGCGACTGACTGAGGGTTCCTTAAATACCCATGACATCCTGCGTATCAGCGGTCGAGATGCCTGCCAGCGCTACATCCTTTCTGAAGTCCAGAAAGTGTACCGCTCCCAGGGTCAGAATATCCATGATAAACATTTTGAAATCGTCAGTGCCAAGATGATGTCGCGGGTCAATGTGACGGATTCAGGCGATTCTGATACCCTGCCGCGTGAGCTGACCAACCGGGTTGGTGTGATCAAAGAGAACGAGGAGCTTTTGAAGGAAGGCAAGCGCCCTCTGAAATACAGTGAAGTCCTGCTGGGAATCACCAAGGCGGCTCTGAATACGGATTCCTTCCTCTCGGCTGCTTCTTTCCAGCACACCATCAAGATCCTTACCCAGGCAGCAGTCAATCGGGATGAGGATCCCCTCTATGGACTGAAGGAGAATGTGATCATCGGCAAACTGATCCCTGCCGGGACCGGTTTCCAGCGTGGTCCCTTTGCCCCGGAATCAGATAATGGGGCGGATGCGGAGGGGGAATCGGATGATAGCGAAGAAACTTCCGTGGTGAATGAAATCAACGAGGACACAGTGGTCCAGGATTTAGAAGAAATGGCGGTTGAAGAGGATTGAGAAATCCAAATTGATCAAGATCTAGAAGAGCGGCTTCTGAAAAGAAACCGCTCTTCTTTTTTATCAGGCTGGACCGGTCTGCTGTATGATATCTCAAAGGAAAGCTTCTGGTTCTGAGGAAGGGTGGGTTGGATGGTTGGCGGCGCCCTGCCACTGTCTGCTGGGCGGCGGATTGTATTTCCGATGAGGGTGTCATCCCAAGGAGGATGTTCTCAGGCAGTAGTTCTTTTCATGTTATAATGCTCATCGGTTTGAATCTCAGAAGACACCGGATGTTTTGGATAGCTACGGAATACGAGGCGTGGAGAGTATATCGCTAAGGTCGTATTCCGTGTTGTGTTGTAGTTGGAGGATTTATGGACTTTGGTTTAGTTCGCTCGATTGATATCGACGACGAGATGCAGCAAGCATATCTGGATTACGCGATGAGCGTGATCGTCTCCCGGGCTTTGCCGGATTCCAGGGACGGCTTAAAGCCGGTCCATCGGCGAATTCTATACGCCATGCATGACATGAGAATGGGCCCGGATTCTACCTATAAGAAATCAGCCCGAATCGTGGGAGAAGTGCTCGGGAAGTACCACCCTCACGGCGATATGGCAGTCTATGAATCCATGGCCCGAATGGCCCAGGATTTCTCTATGCGCTACCCCCTGGTGGATGGACAGGGTAACTACGGTTCGATCGATGGTGATTCTCCAGCAGCTATGCGCTACACAGAAGCCCGCATGGCTCCCACCGCGACATTGATGCTCGAAGATCTTGAAAAAGAAACGGTTGACTTCAGGGAGAATTTTGACGGTACTCTGCAAGAGCCGGATGTGCTGCCAGCAGCATTTCCAAATTTGCTGGTCAACGGGGTGACGGGCATTGCCGTCGGTATGTCCACCAGCATCCCTCCCCACAATTTGGGTGAGGTGGTGGATGCTTTGGAATATATGCTCGAGAATTGGAAGTCTTTGGATAAGATAACGGTTGAGGAACTTACTCAATTCATCCAGGGGCCAGATTTTCCCACCGGCGGAGTGCCAAAAAGGTCACTGTGCTGGAACGGATTGCCAAGCTGGTTCGGGATGAGGAGATAGAAGGCATCGCGGATTTGCGGGATGAATCCGACCGCCAGGGGATGCGGATTGTGATTGAGTTGATGAAATCCGCAGAACCTGAAGAGGTCTTAGAAACCCTGTTCAAGCGGTCCACACTTGAAAACACTTTCAGCATCATTATTCTTGCCCTGGTTAACGGGGAACCCAAACTGCTTAACTTGAAAGATGCCCTGCGGGTGTTCCTCGATCACCGCCTGGATATCGTTAAGCGCCGCAGTGAGTATGATCTGAAAAATGCCAAAGACCGCGAACATGTCCTGGCTGGGTTGGTGACAGCCCTTGACAATCTGGATGCGGTTATTGACCTGATCCGCAACTCTCGATCTGCAAAGTCGGCCCGGAACAACCTCAAGCGGGAATTTTCTCTGACTGAAGTGCAAGCCCAGGCAATCTTAGATATGCCGCTCAGGCGCCTGGCTGGTTTGGAACGCAAGAAGATCGAAGAAGAGCACAAGCAGGTCAAGAAGAGGATCAAAGAGCTGACCACCCTGTTGAAATCCCCCAAGAAGATGCGTGAGGTGGTGGGTGTTTCCCTCCAGGACATCAAGGAAAAATTTGGAGATCAACGGCGGACTCAGATCGCTATGGTGGAGGGGGGGCTGGATGCGGCTCCTATGAAACTCGCCCAGCTAACTCCCTCTGAAAACGTCTGGGTGATGATCAACCGGGATGGGCTGATCTCCCGAACACCAGGGGATGACACCCCGCGGCCCAGTGGGTGGGATGTGCCCGATTGGTTAGTGCGGGTGAACACCCGCGATACCCTGTACCTGGTAGCTGAGAATGGGGAGGCCGCCGCCATCCCGGTCCATAGCGTTCCTGAAGCTGCCAAGCCAAGCCAGGGGACCCAATTCTCAAAACTCAGCCCATTCCAGAAGGAAACCCAGCTGGGAGCTGTCTTTGGGCTGCCGCCCAAGGAGGACCGTGATGAAAGCTGGTATGTGGTCACCGTCACCGAGCAGAGCATGCTCAAGAAAAGTGAAATTGCCGAGCTTCCTGGGCCATCCGCTCAACTCTTCCCGCTGGTCAAGGTCAATGAGGGGGATCGACTGGTCTCCCTGCGCTTGAGCGATGGAAAAAAAGATATCTTCCTGGCAAGCCAATCCGGGATGGCCATCCGTTTTTCAGAAGAGGATGTCCGGCCGATGGGGTTGGTCGCCGCCGGCGTCAACGGTATGAAGCTGGCCAAAGATGACCGCATCATCGGAATGGAAACCCTGCCGACTAAAGGAGAGGTGTTCTTCCTGACCATTTCTGGGAGAGCGAAACGGATCGCGGAAGATGATTTTCCTGTTCAAGGTAGGTACGGAAAGGGTGTGATCGCCTGGAAACTGCCTGAAGATGACGGTCTGGCAGGTATGACAGCAGGCAAAGACAATATGCGTGTTACTGTTCACCTCAAGAACTACGCGCCGAAATCCACGCGGCTGGATGATGCCCCGCTGCAGTCAAGGGCTGCCCAAAAGGGCAAAGAAGTCGTGGAAATCAAAGAAGATGATCAGGTGACCCTGCTGACCATCCCCTGGGAGATGAACCGCCCGGTATCTGATGATTAACTGGCAGGATCATTTACTGATCGAAAATTGAGAGAAGTGATAGGCGATCTTGCCTTCAATCAAGCCAATGGTATCGCTTCCATTCTGT
Organism: Anaerolineales bacterium; assembly: GCA_037384185.1. GTDB lineage: Bacteria > Chloroflexota > Anaerolineae > Anaerolineales > UBA11858 > B10-G9. Next base: position 4,344 of record JARROG010000098.1, read on the forward strand.
ACATTTCCTGCGGATGAGCTGGCTGTCCAGCTGATCTGACGCGTGTTGCCGGTACCGCTGTACCCAGCCAGGGTGAACTGCCCATCTGGAAGGATTTCTGTGAATAAACTGCTGAACCAGCTTTTGATAGCTTCAATTCCCTGAACAGTTCGTTCGCTGGTGATGTGAACCGCGTCCTGTCGGTAAAAACCAGCCAGTTTGTCGACATCGTGAGCGTTGAGTGCTGCCAGAATCTGCTCCGAGATGTCCTTGGGAGGAGCCGGCCCTGCATCCCATTCGAAATCGCGGATGGCCCGGTAGTATCCGGCGGGCAGATAGGTATGCATATTCCCCCATTCCCAGAAATTGAAACCAGACAGCTTTAGATCCTTGGCTGTTTGCATGAATTCAACGATCTCGGAAACGGTTGGCGTCCAGCCGTATTCGGTGAAAGCGGCACCGGTGGGAAATATCGGAGGGGTATACTTCAGGTTTTGGAATTCAGCAATGCTCTTTTTGAGCTGCGCCCCGGGGTTGTTGGAAAACATCCAGTATACCTGGGGCATGGTCAGATCACATTTTTTTAGGAACTCATTCCAGGGAAGCTGCGGGTGATAGTTTGGATACCGATAGGAGCTTAGGGCAATCGGGATGTCGGTGATCGAACTTGTGAGCTGGTTCATGAAGGTGGTGGCGGCTGTGTATTTTCCCTTATAATGGCCCTCAGCGTTCAGCACATACCCATCCACACCCAACTGCCGGATGCGGCTGATTGCTTTTGAGGCTTCCTGTCCGGGTTGGTCTCCGAACAGGTAATGCCACCCCCAAACTTGGATCCCTTCTGCTTTCAAAGCTGCTACCAATGGCGGGACCAGATCGATATTCTTCTCCCAGTCATAGTTGTAGCTGTAAATGCCGTTGGCGATCTTTACCAGAACATGGCTGTAGTTTGAATTGACAGCGCGTCGGGTGATTTCACTGACACTGCCGTTATGGCAGTTCTGGATCTTCCAGATGAACATTCCTTTTCCAGTTAACATATCATTTCCTCACTAACCCGGCCCGGGGTATCCTGTCATTTGACCTGCTGCGATCGGGGCCTGTTCTCTTGCTCACCGCTTTGCGTTTAATGCGGTTTTCAATAAGCTTCGGATGGCCTGGTAATTGGGCAGTAAAACCTGGGCTCCTCCCGGGGTGATCCAGTCCGTCACGTACTTCTGGTTGATATAGTAGTGATTGATATTGGAGCTGTCTCCCAATTTAGTCGCTGTGGGGGCCAGATTGATGATCGTTTGCAGGTCGATATTGGTGACCACGTTGTTGGCATAGGTGCTGTAAAGCTGGGGGATCTTGGTCAGGGAATTGAGGGAAAACAGCCGGTCGAAGATCGAGCCCAGCACCAAATGTTGGCGGCGGTTGCGGTCAAAGTCATTTGTGGTGACCCTGGATCTTACAAACCAGAGGGCTTCTCTGCCGTACATGAGCTTGTTACCAGGATAGACACAATGGCTCTGTCCGTGTCCCCACTTGTCGTCGCAGACTGTTTGAGGCACGTTAACATAAATGCCTCCCAAATCATTCACCACATATTCAAATGCCCATAGATTCACCACCACGTAATAATCAGGTTTGACGCCGAAATTGTGCATCAGCGTATCTTGCAGCAGCTTGAAGCCTCCGTGACCGAAAGCGGTGTTGATCCTTTGCTCTGTCCATCCCGGGATGTAGACGAAAAGGTCCCGGGGGAAAGAAGTAAGATTCACGGTATTTGTCTCGGTGTTTATTGTTACCAGGATAATCGTATCGGTTCTCCCAACCATTCCCTTATATTTTTGATCTGATCCCAGGATCAGGATGTTTACCTGATTATCAGGCTGCTGGATAGGATCAACCCCCCGGGTATTGCTGGCCGGCCTCACCAACTCGGGTTTTGGTGTTTGGGTTGGGGTAGGAGTGGGGTAGTCCGTGGGCAGGTAAGTCGCGGTAGAAGCCAGAGGTTGGAAGGCTGTAGCTGTAGGGGTAGATCCTGGCGGGGCTTTGAGGATGTTTGAGGCTGAAGAGTTTTCCGATGATAGAGGAAATCCCTGCGATAATAGGAGCCCCAGGGCAGCCAGGCCCAGCACAATCAATCCGATGAGATATGGGAGATAGCGTTTCGTCTTAAGCATGGTTAGCGATTATCAACTCCGCTGGCGATCCAGCTGGCAGCAGCTGAGGGAATCCCATTCATTCCGCGCAGCTGGCCTTAAAACAGGTGATCTGGGTCCTTGCTTTAACCCTTGTGAACTTAGGTAGCAAGAACTGTACCGTTGATGGTCTTATTTCCAATTTGGATCCTATAGGAATGCTAGCAGCAGGCTTACAGTGGTCCCTGTGCCCGGTGAGCTTTCTACCCACATTCGTCCCCCTTCATTTTCCACCAGGTTTTTTGTGACATAAAGATTGGTCATCACCTGGCTCAGCTGATCTTGCTGTTCAGCCGTCAGGTGGTCATTTAGAATTCCAGCAATCTCATCAGGATAGTAGCCCTCGCCCTGGTCTGTGACTTTGATATGGGCGAAATGCTGCGAGTGGTCCTCTTTGTAGATCTGGGTCCGGATCTGGAGTTCTCCTGCAGTATCAGTTTCGGCGACAGCATTGGAGACTAAAAAGGAGAAGATCTCTCGGAATAAGGCGTGGTTCATCTTCAGGAGAGGGGGGTCGTCAGGAAGATCGACCGTTGTGGTCAGCCCCTTCTTGTCGATTTCCGATTTGATGTCTTGCAGGCAGGAATCAATAGCTTCTACCAGATTTGCAGGTCGTGAGCTATCTGGATCGGCTTCAGTGGTCTGAATGATTTTCTCGGTCGCAGTGCTCATTTCTGCGGGTTCTTTGTAATCCCCTTCCTCGCGGACCTGGCTGAGTTCTTTCTCAATGACTGCGATATATTTTCGGAGAGCCTCAGTGGATTCTTTTTCGGAGAGGTTCACCAGCATTTCCAGGTGTCTTTGCAGTGCGTTTCCCCAGCTGAGAAGCCGGTTGTATTTTTTCTGCAGGCTGCTTTGATCCAGGAGCAAATTCTGGTGTTCCTTGGAAAGCAGGGCGATGTCTTCCCGCAGCTTCAACTTGTCTTTGCTGAGTGCAGTCAATTTTGATGATAGGTCCTGAATGGTGCTGTGCACACCTTCATCGTTCTCGACCTCAGTTGCGAGATGATTTTCGAAAGCCTGCTCATAGAGTTTGCAGAGCAGCTGGATATAATCCTGATCTTCTTTGGTCCAGGGCCGATTCGAAAATGGAGAGAACAGGATGACACCGATGGTTTTATTTGCTCCTGCTACATGAACCGGGGCAGCTAGCAGGTGTCCCGGTTTGGTGAGCTGAAGCATTTTTGCCAGATGGGAAAGGTCTCTTGAGGTGCTGCTGGCCGGGATATGGAGCATCTTTCCGCGTTCGATGTAATTAGAGATCAGGGGGATGCTCTTACTGTCCAGGGTAACGGCTTGGAGCGGCTCCTCGCGGATCAAGTCGTAGCCGGCGATGACCCGGATCTTTCCGTGTTGATCGGGCGTGTCGATTACCATTGTCAGATCCGAGAGGATCAGATAGGCAGTGGTTTTCGCGATCTTGTAGAGAATACCCGAACGGTCCTTTGCATCAAATAGTTGTTCGATGATGGCCAGAATATCGTACTCGACATTGAAATGACGCCGCCCAAGCTGTTGTTCTTCAGGTTCGTCGGACTGCCGCGATACACCGATTGGAAAGCGGTCGCCCAGGACCAGCAGCAGGGGATACGCTGCCAGCTGCGACAAATGGAGGATGTCCAGGTTTCCACCCAGCAGGGTCAGAACGGAGCCAATGAGCAGGATTCCCATCATGAACAATCCGTGATGCCAGAGATTGGGCTTACGGATCAGGATCAAGCCAGTGCTGACGACCAGGAAGGTAATTGATAAGCCCTGCCAGAAAGCCATCGCCCCCAGAGTGCCCTCCAGGAGAGCGGGGAATGCAGTCAACTGCAAGCCTATCAGAGCCGCAGCTCCCAGTGTGATCAAGATGGTCAGCAGGTCGATTTCCCGGCTCCGTTCTGGAAAATTCCACATCCAGGAAATCAAAATAATGCCAACCAGGGAGCAGGTTTGATCGAGGGCCAGAAGATTGGGTGAGAACTGCTGCTGAGCCTGCCAGCCGAAATAGGTGATCAAGAAAGTGGCCAATCGGGCAATTAGCAACGCCGAGAGGCCGATGACCATCCGGTATCCCTGGGTGAATCTGCCTCTGCGCCAGAGCAAATAGATCTTGACCAGCGCCGCTGCGATAGGGAGAATGATCAGCAGAGAATATCCCAGATAGATTACTGGCAGGTTGGTTGTGTTGGGTTCAATTTGCATTTGGACCATACGGCACACCTTCTTGAATTATAGCACGGGTTATGTTCCTGGACCTAGATCTAGAGTTTGTTTTCATTTATCCCATCTTTGTGTTGGAAATAGTTTGCGAAGGTTGACAAAATGTCAAGTCAGGGTAAAATTGCACCTGCAAGAACCAATATTGCCGAAGTGGCGGAACAGGCAGACGCGCTACGTTCAGGGCGTAGTGGGCTTTACGCCCATGTGGGTTCGACTCCCACCTTCGGCACAGAAACCGTCTCTATGTATATTGTGCGTTAAGATTAAACTATGGATCTGAAACGAAGGAAGACGCTTTTCCTGATAGCTTTTCTGGTATTGGTCGTGGTCTGGATGGTGATCTTTGTAGGCCGGATCGCCGATTACCGGCGCCTATCGGCGGAGTTTGACCACGCTCAGCATACACTGATCGCTTTGACGGCGACAACTGGCGCACTTTCTACTCAGGTGGTCTGGGCTGGTTCAGATCAGGCGGTTGAACAATGGGCTTATGTGGAGAGAAAATGGATTCGGGAAGGAGACCAGCGGGTGGCTATCATGCCCGTCGAGGGAACTCCAGCCCCCGAGCAGTTGATCCAGACTGCTACGCCGGAGCCTGAAAACCGCTTTAA
>JARROG010000099.1:0-6444 GCA_037384185.1 Anaerolineales bacterium
CCCAGTGACGACCTGGATTTGATCATCACCGCAATCAATGTCCAGCGGGAAGTTGGCGGCAACCTGGCTGAAATTTTGGATACGATCTCCTATACGATCCGGGAACGGATCAAAATCAAAGGCGAGATCAAGGTGCTTGTTTCACAGGTGATCTACTCGGGACGTTTTTTGGCAATGCTGCCCCTGATTTTGATGGGGCTACTCTGGTTTGCCAATCGGGAATATTTGATGACTTTCTTCAAACCTGGGAACTTGTTATGCGGCGGCGTTATGCTTGGAATAGCGGGCGTGATGGTCTTTGCTGGATATTTAGCTATGAATAAATTAGCTGACATCGAGGTCTAAGGACGTGGTGATGGTATGAACATTTATATCTGGATCTTTGTCGGGATTATTGTCGTTCTGGCAGGCGCACTGGTCATTGTCGGGCTGCGAAACAGACGAGAAGAATCCCCCTTGGATGAACGGCTAAATGAGTATATTTCCCGGGGCGAGGAAGTCACCCTTGAAGAGATAGAACTCTCGCAGCCGATCACCGAGCGTGTGATCGTTCCAATTGTCCAGAAAATTGGAGAGATAACTGAGAGGTTCACACCCCAGAACGCAATTGAACAGACTGAGATGAAACTCGAGCTGGCCGGAAATCCTCCCGGGCTGGATCCGACGATTTTCTGGGCTGCTCGCTTTATTGCTGCAGTTGGTGTAGGTGGGTTGCTGCTATTTGTATTCACAACAGGATCGATGGCCTGGAGTTGGGGGCGGAAGTTGTTGATGACCGGGGTTTTTGCCTTGATCGGGTTTTACATGCCGCAACTGCTCCTTCAGAGTAAAATTAACTCCCGCCAGGATGAGATTCGTAAGTCAATGCCAGATGCTCTTGACCTGCTGACCATCTGTGTTCAGGCAGGGTTAGGATTTGACGCGGCGATGTCCAGGGTTGCTGAAAAATGGGAGGACGAGCTCGCTGATGAGTTTTCGCGGGTACTGCGAGAGATCCAACTCGGAAATACTCGCAGGGTAGCGCTCCGAAATATGGCAGACCGGATTGGTATATCTGAAATGACCAGTTTTGTGGCAGCTATCATCCAAAGTGAACAGTTAGGCGTCAGCATGGCAAAAGTTCTCAGGATCCAATCGGACCAAATGAGAACAAGGCGCCGACAGCTGGCTGAGGAGAAAGCGCAGCAAGCTCCGGTTAAGATGCTTTTCCCAATGGCTCTATTGATATTTCCTTCGCTCTTGATCATTCTCTTGGGCCCAGCGGGTTTGCAGCTGAAAGACTCTGCTCTGGCAGGGATGTTTGGATAAGAACTGAAAGATAAATAGATCCGGGAAGGTAGGGTGGTTATGCGATCTCGGATGTACTATTCGGGATGGAAGGTCCTGGATTGGTTCTTCCCTCCTACTTGCGCTGGATGCGGTAAATGGGGGAAAAGGTACTGTGAAGATTGTCTGTCTAAAACAAGATTGATCACCAAGCCAATCTGCCAAATCTGCGGGGATTTACTCGAAGACGAAAGTCGTGTAACTTGTTTTCGCTGTCAGAATAATGATGTAGCGTATACAGCCGTACGCTCCTGGGCTCAATTTGCTGAACCGCTGCAGTCTGCCATTCACCAGCTGAAGTATCATCAGGATGTCGGCCTTGCTGGTAATCAGGCCCAGCATCTATCTGAACTGCTAACGAATATTGGGTGGTCAATTGATTTGATCACCGCGATTCCTCTGGGTCAAACACGGCAGAAGGAACGGGGATACAACCAGGCTGCACTGCTGGCAAGGCCAATTTCGTGGGAAATAGGTATCAAATTTGAACCTGGAGCGGTGGTCAGATGCAGAAACACGCTCAAACAAACAGGATTAAACAGTACAGAGAGGCAGGCAAACATGGCTGGGGCTTTCCAGGCTCAACGCTCAATGGTATTAGGTAAAACAATTCTAATAGTAGACGATGTCATTACCACGGGAGCCACCATGAATGCCTGTGCTCAGGCACTGATGGTTTCTGGTGCACGAAAGGTTTATGGAATCACCCTGGCTCGTTCTGCTCACTTATAACGGTAAATCGTGTTAATATATAGAAAAAGGAGGATTGAATGGCTCTTAATGTGCAGATCTATAGCCGTAACCTGGAAGTTGACGAACATCTGCAAGACCAGATCAATCGTAAAGTGTCGGGGCTGGATCGCTTCCTCGATGATATTCTGGAGGCCAAGGTGGACCTGTCATCCACAAATGCAAAGAATGCAGACGAGAGGGAAGTGGCCCAGATCACGGTCCAGGGAAAAGGTTTCATTCTGAGAGCAGAAGAACGTTCTTCAGATATAGTCAATGCTCTGAATATGGCAGTGGATACTCTTCAGAGACGGATCAAACGCTATAAAGGAAAGCGTAATCAACGCTGGAAACAAGGTTTGGAGCAGGAGGACATCCTGGTGGATGAAGAAGAGGCTGACTGGGATGATGAGCCTGTGATAGCCAGGAGAAAACAGTTTTCCCTGCGGCCAATGGATGAGTGGGAGGCCATTGAGCAAATGGAACTCCTGGGACATAATGACTTCTTTGTATTTTATAATGCTCAAACTGAATCCATTAATGTCCTTTATCGGAGAAACGACGGATCATTTGGATTAATCGATCCGATAGTGGGCTGAGGAGTGCTTAATAAACCGAACGGAGGACACCTGGTCATTCGTTCGGTTTATATTTAAGGTAATAGGTTCATCCTGCAAAAAGACAGGTAGGTGAAAAGAACGTCAGTCATTTTTGACTTGAACTGTGAAAATATCGTAAGAGGAACAAGGAGCGGGAAATGCACGAGGATAAGGAAATTCTTGAAAGGAAAGCAGAATTGTTCGAAGGGGAAATGGATCATGATCGGATCGTGGAGTCGGTCACGACAATTCTCGAATCAATCGGAGAGGACCCGCAGCGAGAGGGTTTGGTGCGCACTCCTTTGCGTGTAGCCAATGCCTATCAGGAATTACTGAGCGGATACAGGACTGATCCGATCGATTTGCTTAATGAAGCAATATTCGAGGTCACCTACGACGAGATGGTCATCGTTCGCGATATCGAATTCTACAGCATGTGTGAACACCATATGCTGCCATTCTTAGGCCGGGCTCATGTAGCTTATTTGCCCAATGGAAAGGTGATCGGGCTTTCTAAGCTTCCCCGCATAGTTGATATGTTTGCTCGCCGGCTGCAGGTTCAGGAACGGATGACCAGGCAAATTGCAGAATTGGTAGATGAACTGCTGCATCCGAAAGGTGTCGCAGTAGTGGTGGAGGGACTCCATCTTTGTTCTGTAATGAGGGGTGTGAAGAAACACGATGCCCGAATGACAACTTCATCAATGTCTGGCGCATTTCGAAGTAATCTGCCAACGCGGCAGGAGTTTTTGGATAATATATCTAGAGGTGCAAAACCGCTCCAATTTTAAAGAACAGAATCAGGTAAGATCCTTGATCTTCTCTAAGTCAGCTTTTTTTGATAGCCGTTTTGCGGATGCGGCAAGTGTTTCGCCTGTATCGGTATTTCTCAAGTCTGGCAGCAATTGAGCTGCTGGCACAGCGACATGAGCCTGGGTCCACAGCTCAGGATCCATCTCCCTCCCATTGTAGACAAGCACATCCAGGTCTATGGTCCTGTCCATATATTTATTAACAGATCGCACTCTGCCTAACCGGGTTTCGATTACAGAAAGAACGTCGGATTTAAGCTCATCGTACGATAAACTGGTCTCAATCAGGGCCGCAGCATTCAAGTAGTCCGGGCCGCTGCTGCCGACTGCCCGGGATTTCCAGATGAAAGAACGCTCGATAAGGTGAGTGAGTTCAGATAAAAGATTCAAGGCTGTGGGGAGGTTGTGGTCAGGTTCGATATTACTTCCCAGCCCAATCAAAGCAAGGTTATATTGTTCTTTTTGAGATTTATTTGGACCGCTCAATTTCAACCCCAACACTTTCTGCAAAACGCACGGCTCCAGGTTTCTCGACTCGAATAAGCACTTTCTGAACTCCCTGGGTACCAAGACAGTAATCAGCGATATCGGAAGCCAGCGCTTCTACTGTCAAACGCTGGCAGTTCTCAGCTAATGACTGTGCTCCTTTGGCAACAGTTTTGTAGTTGATGCTGTCATCGATGTTGTCGGTGGATCCAGCATTCCGGAGATCACCGTACAGGCTGATGTTTATGAGAATCTCCTGTGGCTTGTCTCGTTCCCATTCGTAAACGCCAATAATTCCCCTGGCAACCAGATTTTTGATAATGACTTTATCCATGAGTGTCTCCTTCCGGGAAAAATGTAATTTTTAGACCAGGTGCCTGCCGCCATCCAGGTGGATAATTTCTCCAGTGATATAGGTTGGTCCAGTAAGCAAGAACAGCAGGAGTTCTGAAACCTCGTCCAGTTCAGCCCAGCGAGGAATGGGCAGGCTAGAAACCAAATCCTCGACTTTGCCTCCGTCACTTGGCGGCAAAATAGCACCCAGGGCGATGCCGTTTACCGTGATTTCTGGTGCCAGACTAATTGCAAGAGATTGGGTCAGCGCAGCCAGGCCGGCTTTGCTGATAGTATAAGGCAAATGGTCCGGTCCCGGTCGGAAAGCGCGCCAGTCTAAGAGATTAATGATCCGACCTTTTCTATCACCTTTGAACGAAAGGGCAAATTCCTTTGAGATGAGGTACGGAGCAGTGAGATTGACTGCCAAATGATCGTTCCAACTTTCAAGGGTTGTATCATCCCAGCTAAGGTCTGCAAAGATTGACGCGTGATTGATCACAGCGTCGATCTTTTGCTCCGAAAATGTTTTTTGGGCAAACCTTAAGCAGTCCTGGGGGGAAGCGAAATCGGCCTGGTAGACAACCGCCTTTCGTCCTAAGGCCTCGATGTCTTTTTGGAGAGTTTCTGCCTCGCTAATTGAGTTGTTGTACTGGATGACCAGGTTTGCTCCTTCCTCTGCAGCAGCCAAAGCGATAGATCTTCCTATCCGGACTGCTCCTCCGGTTACCAGAACGGTTGTGTTTTCAAGCTTGTTCATTGTTTTTGTCCCTGAAATAAAATTGAAGGAGGATGATGCTTATTGAAAAAAGGGTCCAGCAGGCAAGTTGAAAACCGCGAAATCCAAGGATCACTTGGCCCGCAGGGTCCTGAAATGCTGACAGGACGGTCAGATAACCAGTTGTCAGGATCAAGAAGGCGAAGAAGCGTTGTCCAGAAGAGTGAAATTCCTGCTGGGAGGCGAAGACTGTATAGGCCAGTACTGCACCCCCGGCGACTAGATAATATAGTTGAACGGGGTGCCTGATTGCTCCCCAGATCTGGATTCCCCAGGGGAGACGGGTGATAGCACCAAAACCGGCCCCGGATGCAAAGGAAGCCAGGTAAATCGCCATGATTAAAGTAGCAAAGAAAGGAGTAAAATCATCGAGAACTTTCAGCAGTTTCAACTGATGTTTTGTTACAAGATAGTAACAAGCAGCGAGGCCGATCAAAAAGCCTCCCACAGGGTCAAGCAAGGCGGGATTCAGAGAGAAAACGTTAAACATTTGACCCTGGAATGCCCAGGGATTCCGGGCGATAAATGACAGACGGGCGCCTACGATTCCTGCTATGAAGCCAGTCCAAAGAATTCTTTCCAGAATTTCCCCCGGCCGTTGGTGCGATTTGGCCTGTTTGGTCATCAATGCAGACCCGAGCCAGATACCCAGCAGTAATAAGAAGGATGCACTAGGAAGGCTGATGGGACCGATGTCAATTATTGGGAACATTGCTGTTTTCCTGAAGAAGCTGTTGAATTTCAACCCGCAGCAGAGAAAGAGGGATGGGACCACCAACGATCACTTTTTTGATGATACCTTGCTCATTAATAAAGAAGGTAGTAGGCAGAGAATGGATCTGATACAGCCTGCTGACCTGGCCGTTGACATCCAAGGGGATGGTAAACCCGAGGCTGTATTCCTGAAGAAAATTTTCCACATCTCTCAAAGAGTCCTGGCTCGTAGCGTTCACACCCAGGATAGCCAGATCAATATCAGAATACTCCTCCTGGGCCTGTTGGAATGCTGGCATTTCTGCCCGGCAGGGTGGACACCAGCTAGCCCAAAAATTAAGGATAACTGCTTTTCCTCTAAGATCATCGATCGCAACCCGGGAACCAGAGAGTGTCTCTAATTCAAAGTCCGGTGCCAGAAATCCCTGCTGGGGTGCCTGAATGGTTGCAGGGGTTGTAGCGTCAGGATCAACGCGTGAAATCCAGACCCAGACAAATCCTGCCAGGATCAGGAAGATCTGAAGGATCAGAGATTTTATTTTCATGTAAGGTTTTCCTTCATCAATACATCTAAAAAGAGTGTAGTCGCCACTTCAGAGCATGTCAAGTTAGGCGATTTGAGCTCCCCCCTGAAAAACCTCTAAGAGGTACAAATCACTGGAGGATC
>JARROG010000100.1:0-6395 GCA_037384185.1 Anaerolineales bacterium
GCCAACAACCCGATGGGTGTCCATCACGGCTGGGGCAGAACCTATAAAGATCTCTTTAATCGATATTGGGCTATGCAGGGGCGTGAACTGCGCTACCAAAACGGATTTGACTGCCAGGGTCTGTGGGTCGAGGTGGAAGTCGAGAAAGAGAAAGGCTTTGAATCCAAGAAGGATATCGAGAGCTACGGATTGGCAAAATTCGTGCGGGAGTGCAAAGCCCGGGTTCTGAAATATGCTGCCGTTCAGACGGAACAATCCATCCGCCTGGGATACTGGATGGACTGGAATGATCCAGACCATCTCCGCGAACTGGCGGATCTACTCCTGGAAGACCCCCTCCAGGAAATCACGGTCGAGGGCACCCAGGGAAAGGTAACCGACTCTGTCGAGGGAATCATTGGTCGCTTGGGCCTGCGCGAATTGGGGGGCAGCTACTTCACCTTCTCCAACGAGAACAACTACATGATCTGGAAATTCCTCAAGAAGACCTGGGAGAAGGGCTGGCTCTACCGGGGTGCGGATGTCATGCCCTGGTGCCCGCGCTGTGCGACAGCCATCAGCCAACACGAAATTGTCACCGATGGATATGAGGACCTGACCCACCAATCAGTCATCGTGCGTTTCCCGCTTCGGGACCACCCGGGAGAATCACTTCTGGTCTGGACCACCACTCCCTGGACGCTGACCTCCAATGTCGCCGCGGCTGTGGGCCCGGAATTGGATTACCTCAAGGTCCAGGTCAAACTGCCGGCGCCCAATCAGGGCCAGGAGCATATCGTCTACCTCTCCAAAGGGACTGTGGGACTTCTCAAGGGAGAGTATCAGGTGCTGGACGAGCTGAAAGGTGCCGAAATGGAAGGTTGGACATATGACGGACCTTTCGATGAGCTGCCCGCAGCCCAGACCAAAGGTGGCGTAACGGAACTGAAGGAACTTCAGGAAGGTATCGAGCTTAACGCTGCCGAAGCCCATCAGGTGATCCTTTGGGATGAGGTAGGCGAAGAGGAAGGCACCGGCATCGTCCATATCGCACCTGGTTGTGGAGCAGAGGATTTCCAGCTGTCCTTTGAAAAATCACTGCCCCGCCTGGCGCCGCTGACCGAAGAGGGCTACTTCATCGAGGGCTTTGACTGGCTCACCGGCCTGCATGTCTCGGAAGTAGCTGAACCGATATTCAAGGACCTGGAACGAAAAGGCTTGCTGTATCTGGTTGAGCCTTACACCCACCGCTATCCCACCTGTTGGCGCTGTAAGACCGAATTGGTTTTCCGGCTGGTGGATGAATGGTTCATCAATATGGGGGAGAACTACGACAAACCCCGCGAGCAGCTGACCGCGCAAGAAAAAGAAGCCAGTTTGCGCTATCAGATCATGGACGTGGTAGACCAGATCCGCTGGATCCCGGAATTTGGCCATGCCCGCGAACTGGATTGGCTCAAGAACATGCACGACTGGATGATATCTAAGAAACGCTACTGGGGCCTGGCCCTGCCGATCTGGGTCTGCGACGACTGCGGCCACTATCATGTGATCGGCGACGACCAGGAGCTCAAGGAACGAGCCGTGGAAGGCTACGACGCCCTGCAGGGGCATACTCCTCACCGGCCCTTCATCGACAAGATTGTCCTGGCCTGTGGTGAGTGCGGCGGAGAGATGCACCGCATCCCGGACGTGGGCAACCCCTGGCTGGATGCCGGCATCGTGCCCTTCTCCACTCTTGGCTACCGAACGGACCATGATTACTGGGAAAAATGGTACCCGGCAGATTGGATCAGTGAATCCTTCCCTGGCCAGTTCCGGAATTGGTTCTACAGCTTATTGGCAATGGCCACAGTATTGGTGAATGAACCTCCCTTCCTGGAAAACTTCAGTTATGCCAGCCTGCTGGCCGAAGATGGCCGCCAGATGCACAAATCCTGGGGCAACTCCATTGAGTTCAACGAGGCAGCCGATAAAATGGGTGTGGATGTGATGCGCTGGCTGTACTGCGCACATAAACCAGAGAATAATCTCCTCTTCGGCTTCCAGCGGGCAGAGGAAACCCGCAGGCGGTTCATTCTCCCGTTCTGGAATGTCTACTCCTTCTTTACAACGTATGCGGAAATTGACGGTTGGGCACCCGATCTAAAGGAATTCGATCCGGACGCCCCGGAAGGCCCCACGCCCCAAACTGACAACCCGCTGGACCGTTGGATCCTGGGCCGCCTCAACCAGGCTATCTCCGAGGTCCAGAAGGACTTTGAGAATTCGGACGCTTATAGTGCGACCCTGGAATTCGAAACCCTGCTGGACGATCTCAGCAACTGGTACGTCAGACGCTCGCGGAGGCGCTACTGGAAGACCGAGACAGATCAAGACAAATCGACCGCCTACCTGACGTTGTGGCACGTCCTGGTTAAAATGAGCCGGGCCCTGGCACCGATATTGCCGTTTTTAACGGAAGACATCTACCAGAACCTGGTCCGCTCTGTTTTCCCGGATGCCCGGGAAAGCATTCACCACACCATCTGGCCCAAACCAGACCTGGACGCAGTGGAGGGGAAACTGATTGACCAGATGAAATTGGCCAGGGAAACGGCCAGCCAGGGCTTGAGCGCCCGCAGCAACGCAGGCATTAAGGTCCGCCAACCCCTTTCTCAGGTGCTGATCTTTGTCAAGGAAGGCCGCGCGGAGCTGGACCAAGATTTGGTTGAAATTGTCCAGGATGAGCTCAATATCAAAGAGCTGACTTTCGTTGAGGATCCAGAAAAACTGCTGACCTACAAGGTGCTCCCAGACAATAAGCTGCTGGGACCCAAATACGGGGCGGATTTTCCGAAGGTGAGAGCCGCGCTGGAAGAGCTCGACCCAGATCGGGTTGCTGGGCTGGTTAATCAGGGTGAAAACGTTCCCTTAAATATCAAGGGGATGGCTGTGGAACTGGCCCCGGAAGAGATCCTGGTGGATACCGAAGGCGCAGAAGGGCTCTCCACGGTGGACGGTAAGCTGCTGACGGTGGCCATCGAAACCGAGATCACACCTGAACTGCGCGATGAGGGCCTGGCCCGGGAAATGGTCCGCCGCATCCAGGATTTCAGGAAGCAAGCCGATTTCGATATCTCTGACCGGATCGTCCTGGTTTATCAGGCGACACCGGGTCTCAAGCAAGCTATCGAAACCCACCGGGATTACATCATGCAGGAAACGCTGGCGCTGGAGATGACTGAAGGCGAACCAGAGGAAGGGATGTTCAGCGACACTGCCAGCTTCGAAGGTGAAGAGACGATCCTGGGTCTGAAAGTAGCAGAGTAGCCACGATTGACCGGGGGTTGGGACTAACGTAACCCCCGGTCCCAAGCTTTTAGAAATCTTTGTTATAATCCACTTAATGTGCGTGATACTTCTTAAGAACCGCTATTATTCCAGATCATAGAAGCACTGTGACCTCCAGCTGGATCAGTGCTTCCCAACACGCCCTCCCAACCGGGGGCGTGTTATATTGTAGAAACAGGTACACCCCGGGAGGATGGGATGGATAAATCAAAACTAAGTTTGGACGAACAAGTCACCTACCTGATGCAGGGCGCCGAGTACGGTGATGCCCAGGTAAAAGCCGCCATGTCCGCGGAGCTAAAAGAGCGCCTGCAGCTGGCTCAAAAAGAAGGCCGCCCCCTCAAGGTTTACTGCGGTTACGATCCTACCGCCCCCGATCTGCACCTGGGTCATACAGTCACCATGCGTAAACTGCGCCAATTCCAGGAGCTGGGCCACCAGGTGACCTTCCTGATCGGTGATTTCACATCCCTGGTCGGAGACCCATCGGATAAAGATAAACTGCGCCCCCGGTTGTCCAGGGAACAAGTTTTGAAAAACGCACAGACTTATGCTGATCAAGCATTCAAGATCCTCGACCAGGAAAAAACCATCATCAAATACAACTCGGAGTGGCTTTCTAAACTCACTTTTGAGGATGTTATCCACATCAGTGCCAATTTCACTGTCCAGCAGTTCCTGACCCGCGACAACTTCGCCAAAAGGTACAAGGATAACGAAGCCATCTATCTGCATGAATTCTTCTATGCCTGGATGCAGGGGTATGACGCCTATATGCTGGATGCCGATGTCCAGGTCGGGGGAACGGACCAGCTCTTTAATATCGTCACCGCTGCCAGGAAACTGATGACTGCCCTGGGAAAAAAGCCCAATATCGGCATTACCATGTCGATCCTGCCGGGCACCGATGGTGAGATCCGGATGAGCAAATCACTGGGAAACGATATCCCGATTACGGGCGACCCGACTGATATGTATGGCAAAATCATGTCGCTCCCGGACAAGGCTATGAGCATCTTCAGCCGTTTGGTGACCCGCTGGACACCGGACGAGATAGAGAAAATCGAGGCAAAGATCGCCAGCGGAGCAGTCCACCCCAAGGACGCCAAAATGGCTCTGGCCAGGGAAATCGTCACCATCTACCACGGACCGGACCAGGCAGCCCAAGCGGAGGAGAATTTTGTGCGGGTCTTCCAGGAGCAGGGGCAGCCTGAGGAGATGGATCATTACCAGCTAAAGACAGGACAGACAGTTCTCGATGTGCTGGTGGATTCTGGATTGGTCAAGAGCCGCTCCCAGGCCAGGAGGCTGATCGATCAGAATGCAGTCCGGCTGGATGACCGCAAATTAGATGACCCTTTCCAGGAATTTCCAGGCCCGGGTGTGCTCCAGGTCGGTAAGCGGCGTTTCATCCAGGTCAGTTAGGACCCACCCAGTATGAGATGCGCCGGACAATGATGAAGCACCAAGCTTCCCAATCTTACAGAGGAGTTCTATGTCCTACCATTTTGCATTCTTAGTTCTTGAGGAGCATCCCTACGGCCGGGAGATGCTCCGGATATTGCTGGAAAATGACCTTGTACCCGATCTGATCATCCAGGAAGTCAGCCCGGTTGGAGATGAAGAGCGGCATAAGTTCTTGCAGCGCATTGCCGGACAGCCCACCCCACCACGCCTGACGGAATTGACCGCAGGCAGTAAGGTTCCGATTTATTGTGTCAGGAACCACAACGACGCAGTCTGTCAGGAGCTTCTTCAGGAATGCCAGCCTGATTTGCTGGTACTGGGCGGCACCCGGATCATCAAACCCTCTATCCTGGAGATCCCCCGCCAGGGCACAATCAATGCCCACCCAGGCTTGCTGCCCCGGCTGAGAGGTTCAGCCTCGGTCGGTTGGGCTCTCTACAAGGATCTTCCCCAGGGCGCCACTGCCCATTATGTTTCCCCAGGGATCGACCTGGGAGATATCATTGATTCCCGGCAGCTTCCTGTCTATCGGACTGACACATATGAGAGTCTTAACTACCGCATCGGTATTCTGGCAGGGGAATTGATAGCTGAAGGGTTGAAAGCTATCCAAGACGGTAGCGTCAATACCACACCCCAGGACCCAGCCCTGGGAGAAACCCTGAAAGTCATCCCGGATGATCTTCTGGAAGAAGGAAAACGGCGCCTGGCAGAAGGCCGTTATTCTCATTTCGCTGAGTGAGGGCGGCTGGTGAAAAGCTTGAAAAATTCTGTCCATTTAAACCCCAAGAGAGGATGATCACCATGGAAAAGTCAACCGAGGAACAATACGCCCTGGATCTTGATCGTGAGGATAGCCTGGCCGGTTTCCGGGAACGATTCGTAATAGACGACCCCGACCTGATCTACCTGGATGGGAATTCGTTGGGCAGACTGCCGAAAAGCACGATCCCTCACCTTGAACAAACAATCCGGGACGGTTGGGGTACACAGTTGATCCGGGGTTGGAATCAGGGCTGGTATGAAATGCCCACCAGACTGGGAGAGCGCTTCGCTGAATTACTGGGCGCCCAACCGGACGAGGTAATAGTTTGCGATAACACCTCTGTCAACCTGTTCAAGTTGGTCATGGCCGCGCTCGCCTTACGGCCCGGTCGAAATCGAATCATCAGCGATGTGCTGAATTTCCCGTCTGATCTGTACATTCTTCAAGGCTGCGTGCAGTTGCTGGGCAACCGGCACAGCCTTCACCTTGTTCCCTCAGCCGATGGGGTTGCCATTGACCTTGCCGCCCTGCTTTCCGCTATTGACGAGCGCACGGCACTTGTAACTCTGTCCCACGTCACCTTCAAGAGCGGCTACCTGCACGACGCCGAAGCGGTGGCGGCGCGGGCACGCGCGGTCGGGGCGTGGGTGCTGTGGGATCTGAGCCACTCGGTTGGCGTAGTGCCTATCGACTTGGATGGTTGGGGGGCTGATTTTGCTGTGGGCTGCACATACAAATACCTGAACGGCGGGCCCGGCGCGCCTGCCTTTCTGTACGTGCGGCGCGACCTGCATGAGCAGGCACGCTCCCCGATCTGGGGCTGGTTCGGGCAGCGCACGCCCTTCGCCTT